>JBGUTM010000208.1:0-7804 GCA_045133075.1 Alistipes sp.
GGGCGAGTAGCGACATATAGTCACGTAACTGCGCCGAGTACTTTTCACGCTCCTCCTCGCCGAACTTATAGTCTACCACTACAGCCTTGCGACCCTTAATCATCACGCGGTCGGGGCGGCGTGTGTTCTCGCTACGCGGAACGATGATGTCATTCTCGTTGCGCACCTCGGTCCACTCTCCGCCAAACCACTCGGCAATGGTAGGGTTGGCGAGTACCTTGCCAACCTCCAGACGCAGATGCTCACCCTCTGAGGATGAGATGACGGCATCGCGCACCATCTGCTCCACGCCGGCATAGATATCCTCGATGGTCTTGGCATCGGCAAAGGCACGATGCATAAGTATTCCGAAGTTGCGGGGCGAAAGTTCCACTCTTGTGTCATTCTCAAAGTAGCGTTGCGAGGGTAGTCGCAGACGCATATCCGCTTCGCGGGTGTTGTATGCACCCAGAATATGATGCTTAACGGGTCGAGCGACCTCCTTGTCGGCGCAGGGTGATGCAAATTCGCCGAATTCGTAGAAGTAGAAACCATCCTTATCCTGCTTGCGCTCGGTACCGGCAAGGGTCGAGAGCAGCAATTCACCTACGGTGTTATTGATAATGCCCTTGTCGGATGGCGCAGGGATAAATATGTGTAGCGACTCGGCAGCGCGGGTCAGTGCAACATATAATAGGTTAATGTTGTCGATATGTGAGTAGACCTTCTCGCGGTAGTAGTCGGCCGCAAAGAGGGAGTTCTGAATGCTCTTCTTGGTGTTTATCGGCAGACGGCCGATGTCTGCAATCGGATCATTGCCTTCGGCCTGTGCCCAGATGTAGTTATTGACCGAGCCTCGGGAGGTGCGCGGGTCGAGGTCCCAATCGCAGTAGGGGATAATGATTACCGGTTTTTCGAGACCTTTAGCCTTGTGAATGGTGGTTATCTCGATTGTGCGTTCGCTCTGCTCGACACTCATTGATTTTGAGGAGCCACACTCCTCCCACCAATTCAGGAATAGGGCAATGTCGGCAACCTTGTCGATGCAGAATCGCACAATATGCTCGTGCAGAGCCTGTAAGTAGGCGGTATCCTCCTCTATATCGGTAAGGCCAAAATGCATAACGATACGCTCGAATGCGGCCTCGGGGGAGAGCAGACGTATGGATTGTAGAAATTGCAACTCCTCCTCCGAGAGAGGCTCCCCGAACGAGTGCTCCTCGTAGTCATAACGGCGGAAGAGTGCTCGGGCGATGGCGTTGTCGGGATTTACGGCCAGGCCGAGCAGAGCGATGATGAACTTCACCACGGGAGCCGAACCGATAACCAACGCCTCCTGAGTCATCACGTCAAAGTTATAGCGTGGATTGTCGTTGCTCTGCTTGAAGTCGAGCAGTGTGCGGGCTACCTTGACACCCGAGCTCTTGCCGCGCACCAGAATCATTATATCTTTGGGCTTAAAACCTCTGTCGAGCAGGCTCTGGATACGCTCAATGATGGGTGGCTCCTGGTCAAAGATGGTGATATTGACATATCCATCGTGTTCGGCCTTGCGGCGGGGCTTCTGGGCGTGGTTGGTGTATGCCGCCAGGAGCATATCCCGCAGCTCGGTAACCAGTTTACACGATATCCGACCCTCGGCCGAAGCTCTGTCGAGTTCGTTGTTAAGGATGCCATTGTCGAGGCTGACTACGCGCTCGATACTCTCGTTGTTGAAATTGACGACAAGGGGCAGACTGCGCCAGTTCTCATCGAGGTTTATGGTCGCAGTGTCATCAGCACCGAGCTCTTCGGCTGCAAGGTGGCTCAATATCTTCCAGTCGCCTCCTCTCCAGCGGTATATTGACTGCTTGACATCGCCCACGAGCAATACCGAACTCTCTTCGGATTGCGACATTGCATTGCGGAGTAGGGGCAGGAAGTTGTGCCACTCTTTAAGTGAGGTGTCCTGAAACTCGTCAATCATAAATTTGTCGAAACGAGCTCCCACCTTCTCATAGATGAAAGGGGCATCGTTGTCGGCGATGAATTTCGAGAGTAGATACTTGGTCTCGGAGAGCAACATCAGGTTCTCCTGCTTGCACATATCCATAACCTTGTTGTAGAGGTCGGCCAGCAGGGCAAAACTGCGGAAATTTTCGCTTATCAACTCGGTTGTGTTCCACAGAGGTGCGAACTTACGTTGGAGTGTTATTATATCTGCCAGATAGCTGCGCAGAGGCTCGACTATGGCTTGGGCGGCAGGTGAGCCTCCCTTCTTGGTGAACCATCCGTCAGTGGATTCGGCTCGTTGCAGTATGGTAGCGGTAGGCTCCTTGCTCGGATTGGCAGCCACAGAGGCAAAGAACGATGTGAAACTGCGATTGAAGTTGCTGTGCTCTACGCCATTCTGCTTCATCATAGCCAAAGCCATCTGGGCAATGTCCACGACCCTCTTCTTGGTGGCGCGAGTACGACCCTCGGCCTCGTGAACGATACGTTTGAGCTCCTCTTTGGCGCAGGCATTGTCCATCGCCTCCTTGTTGCGCTCCTTGAATATCTCCTTGCCCAGGGCGAGTATGCCCTCGCGGATATCCCAACGCTTATTGTTGTCCATTCTCTCGTGCATAAAGTCTGTGAGCCAGCGTTGCAGGTCGCGATTGGAGGTCACCTCCTCGACCAGAGCATCGGTGCCACGCCCCAGCAGGCTCTCGCTATCGAGTTCGATGGCATAGTTGAGTTCGATGTTCAACTCCTTGATGAAGGCTCGCAGGATGCGCTGGAAGAATGTGTCGATGGTCAGCACCGAGAAGTGGGAGTAGTCGTGCAGAATCGAGGAGCGTACCTCTTGTGCACGGGTGCGGATTGTGCGTTCATCGAGTGATAGTTCGTCACAAAGCCTCACCAGATAGTTGCTGCGCAGACTGGCTACGAGCAGGTGTATCTCTTTGAGTATACGGCTTTTCATCTCCTCGGTGGCCTTGTTGGTGAAGGTCACGGCGAGGATATTGCGGTACGTTGTCGGATTTTCGATTACGTCACGCACATATTTGTAGGCCAGTTGGTATGTCTTTCCCGAGCCTGCGCTCGCACTCAAAATAGTTGCTCTCACGGGGTAGTGTTCTTTGCCCGAAAGATAGTAAAAACAATTCGAAATAGGGGTGTTACCCGAGGAAAAGTGGCCTATTTCGTTAAAAAAAATAATTTTGTAACGAAAAATGGCGAAAAAGAGGGGATGTTCCGAAAAAAAAACGTATCTTGCTCTTCCAAAATGTAGATAGGTATGAAAAAAACGACCTGGATATTTACAATAATGGTGCTGTGCGCTCTCTCTGCGGCTTATGCACAGCAACCCCAGCCTGCCGCCACCGAGCAGTCGCAACCGGCTGCAGTGGAGCAGTCTCAGGTGAGTGGTGACGGAGCGGCTCGCCTTGCTGCGATAATCTCCACCCCTCGCACGGAGTGGCTCGGCACGTTCGACAAGATAAACATTGTGGGCCATATGCAAGTCTCGCTGATTCGTATTTCGGAGGGCGATGGTCCCAAAATCTATTTCGATACCAAGGGCTCGACAACGACCAAGTTCAAGGCCGAAATCGACAAGAAGGGTGTACTGAACGTAATCGAGACGGTTGATGCCAAGCGAACAACGATTACCGAAGTTAGGATTTACTATCAGGATATATCCTCGCTGACGATTGCTGGAGCCAACGTGACAATGGAGCAGCTCTTCGAACGCCGAATGTTCGATGTTTCAGTGTCGGGAGGAGCAACGCTGCGTGCCAAGGTTGATGTGCTCGATATGAGCGTGATAGTCACCGGTTGCAGCAGTGTTATTGTCGATGGTGCGGCACGCTATCTGGGCCTTAAGGTCTCGACCGCCAAGTTCGATGCCTCATCTCTGCAGACTATGTCTACGATTGTCGATGCTTCGCACGGTGCCGAGGTGTCGCTCTTTGTCACCGAGCGTCTGGAGGCTACCACCTCGACCTCGGCCAAGATAACCTATACGGGTCATCCTTCGCTCGTCAGAGCCCACACTTCGCTCTTCGGTGGGGAGATTACCTCTGCTGATAAATAGTGTGTGATGCGGAGTTTTCTGGCCGAAATAGCCCAAAGTCTATACAACCGTTATGGCGATGACATCTCATCGCTGTCGATTTTGTTTCCCTCTCGCCGAGCTCGTCTGTTCTTTAATGATGCGCTCTCCGGTATTGCCGAGCGGCCGCTGTGGCAACCCGAGTGGCTCACTATTGATGAACTGATGTCCGAAATTTCGGGCCTGAAGATTGGCGATAGAACCCGACTTATTGCCGAGCTCTATAAGGTTTATTCCCGCTACCATAAAGACACTTTCGATAAATTCTACTTCTGGGGGGAGATGCTGTTGGCCGACTTTGATACGGTAGATAAGTACCGTATACCCGCCGACCGTCTCTTTGCCAATATCGTTGATATCAAGGAGTTGGAGGGCGATTTGTCGTACCTTACTCCCGAACAGTTACAGATTGTTGCCACCTTCTGGCGCAATATCACCGAGGGTACTTCGCTGACCGATGAGAAACAGCGATTCCTGGCTGTGTGGCGCACTCTGGCTCCAATATATCATGAGTATCGCGAGCATCTTACCTCACTCGGTATGGCATATCCGGGTATGGTACACCGTGTGGCTGCCGATATGATAGATGAGGGACGAGCCTCGTTTGCCAAACCACGCCGATATGTCGTTGCGGGATTCAATGCGCTCTCGACCTGCGAACAGCGATTGCTGAAGTTTATGGCTACGTCTGCCGATACGGAGTTTTTCTGGGATTACGATCTCTACTATACCCGCAATCGCGAGCAGGAGGCTGGTATGTTTCTGCGAGATAATATCACGATGTTTCCCCCGCGGGCGGAGCTCTCGCACGATAATTTCCGCAATATAGGGTCGGTGAGTGTGGTCTCAACCGCCTCGAATGTGGTGCAGTGTAAGTATGTTGCCGAGATTCTGCGCACGTTGTCTTCGGAGGGTAGACTGGATAAGCATACAGCCATAGTGCTCACTGACGAGAATCTGCTGGAGCCACTGCTCTACTCACTGCCCAAGGAGTTGGGTAAGGTGAATGTCACGATGGGCTATCCCCTTCGCCAGAGCCTTGTCTACTCGCTTGTTGAGCGACTGCTCGAACTACAACGACATAGCCGCATTGACCGCGAGGGTCGAACACTCTTCTACCACGCAGACGTTACGGGTATACTCTCGCATCCCTATATTGCCGATGCAGAGCCTGCAGTGGTGCAACAACTGCTCACCGCCATACGCAAGAATCGCCGTGTGATGATAGAGGGCGGGACACTCGCCTCGGGTGAGCTGCTCGCCTCGATATTTGTGAAGGTTGAGGGGTGGATAGCTCTGTCGTCATATCTTCGGGATGTTATCGTAGCCGTTGCCGCTGCGCCGTGTGAAGAGGATGAGCGTTCGCGCCGCACGGAGTTTTTGGCGGTTATGGCCGAGAGCCTTGCCAAGTTGCATAACTCTCTAAAGGAGTGTGATATAGACCTTACGCCGAGTGTATATATATCGCTTCTGCGCCGTCACTTGCAGGGTGTACGCATACCCTTCGAGGGTGAGCCACTGGAGGGTGTGCAGATTATGGGAATCCTCGAGACCCGTAACCTCGACTTCCGCAATGTGATACTTCTCTCGATGAATGACGACAACTTCCCGGGTAACCACACCGCACAATCTTCGTTTGTGCCCTACAACCTGCGTTTTGCCTACGGGATGCCTACTCCCGAGCATCACGAGGGCGTCTATGCCTACTACTTCTACCGCCTGGCTCAGCGTTGCGATAAGTTGTATATGCTCTACTGCTCTCACGCGGACGAGCGCAGTACGGGTGAGCCGAGCCGATATATACGCCAGCTGGAGTATGAGAGCGATTTCAATATCGAGCATATTGAGGTTGGTGTCGATGTCAATCTCGATGAGGAGGAGGGTATCGAGATTGAGAAGAGTGATGAGGTGCTCGCGAGTATGGGTCGATTCCTTCAGCCTGAAGCCCCCTCGAAACTCTCACCTACGGCCTTTGCACTCTATTTGGATTGTCCCCTGAAGTTCTACTTCTCGGTGGTGGCACAGTTGCGAGGGGAGGATGATATTGAGGAGAGTGTCGATGACCGCATCCTGGGAAATATCTTCCACTACGCGGCCCAATTGCTCTATGGTGAGCTTATCGGAAGTGCCGATGTGGGTCAAAAGTTGGCAAGCCTTGCAACAACCGAGAATATCGAGCGGGTGGTGGATGAGGCTATTCGTCACGAGTACCTCCACACCGATAGTCTCTCCTCCGAGTCGTATGGCGGTGATTTGACGCTTGTGCGCAGCGTTGTGGTGCGCTACTTGCGCAATGTGCTCTCCTACGATGTTGCACATAGCGATTTTAGCGTTGTGCAACTCGAGAAGCCTGTGCGCTATGATTTCCCCTTCAAGGTGGGTGATAAGGAGTTTACCTTGCGAATGGAGGGTATCTCCGACCGCGTGGATAGGATGGCTGATGGCTCGATGCGCATCATCGACTATAAGACCGGTGGCACACACCTCGAATATCGCAACCTTGTATCGCTCTTCGAGGGGGCACCCAAGGAGCGTATATCCAACATCACCAAAACGATGCTCTATGCGATGATGATGTACTACACCTCGGGTCGTGATGTGCGCCCTGTGCTCTACTATGTTCGTGCGATGCACGATAGTGGGTATTCGCCTCTGCTGATTGATAAGGAACACAAAGTCTCGGGCGCGATGTATTCGACCTATCGCGAAGAGTTTGAGGCACTTGTAGCCTCCATACTCTCGGAGATGTATAATCCCGAGAAACCTTTCCGCCAGTGTGAGGATCGTGAGAATTGTCGCTATTGCGACTACTGCGCAGTCTGCGGAAGATAAAATCGAAATACAATCATCAAATCTGCTTGCGTAGGCGAGCTACGGGGATGCCGAGCATTTCGCGGTATTTGGCCACTGTTCGGCGGGCTATGCGGTAGCCCTTGGCATTGAGAATATCCATCAGGTTTTCATCGGTGAGGGGGCGGCGTTTGTCCTCCTCGTCAATGCAGTGTTGGAGCAGATTTTTAATCTCGTAGCTCGATACCTCCTCTCCACTCTCGGTCTGCATCGCCTCCGAGAAGAGCGATTTGAGCAGTATTATCCCGAAAGATGTCTGCACATACTTGCTGTTCACCACACGCGATATGGTCGATACATCGAGTCCCGTGCGGTCGGCGATATCCTTGAGAATCATCGGACGTAACTTACTCTTGTCACCATCTTTGAAGTATTCGCTCTGGTAGTCGAGGATTGTGCGCATCGTGCGCATAAGTGTATCGTGACGCTGCTTTATGGCCGAGATGAACCACTTTGCCGAGTCAATCTTGCTCTTCACAAACTGTATAGCCTCCTTATCCTCGGCGCGGACAGTGCCATCGGGACGCACCATATCGCGAATCATATCTACATAACGGCGATTGACCCTCACCTCGGGCACATTGTAGGAGTTGAGGTTAAGGTCGAACTTGCCATCGTGGTAGTCGAGGATAAAGTCGGGGATGATGTATGGCGTAGCATCGGTACCACCCTCGGAGTAGAGGTTGCCCGGCTTGGGAGAGAGGTGACGTATCTCGGCTATGGCATCGCGAAACTCCTCCTCGGAGACCTGTAGACGGACCATCAGCTTCTCGTAATGCTTCTTTACGAACTCCTCAAAGTGGGATGTTACTATGCGCTTGGCGAGTCGGCGTGGGCGGCTATTGATGTCGAGCTGCTCCATCTGCAGGAGCAGACACTCGCGCAGGTTGCGAGCTC
>JBGUTM010000209.1:0-1882 GCA_045133075.1 Alistipes sp.
GGGGACTCGAACCCCTGACCCCGTGCGTGACAGGCACGTATTCTAACCAGCTGAACTAACGCACCAGTTCCTGATTGCGATTGCAAAGGTAGTACATTTTTTTTAATCTCCAAACTTTTTTTTCACTTTTTGAAGAAAGAAAATTGCACACTTCCGTAACTTCTTAATTGATAGAAATTTGGATGTGAAGAAAAATTTTGATTTTTTGAATGTTCAAAGATAAAAATACCATCTTCACGCAACAAATCACGTTCAAACACCTCCTCGACCACCTTTTCGCTACCCTCCAAATCGTATGGGGCATCCGAAAAAATCAGATCAAACTGCTTGGTCACGCTCTTTAGATAGAGGAAAACATTTGCTTTCACCGCAAACATATTGTCGAATCCGAGTTCGCGAGCAGTCGAGCGGATAAAGTTAAAGTGTACGGGGTTTATCTCCACCGAGGTCACGCTACGCGCTCCTCGCGATGCGAACTCATAGCTTATCGATCCCGTACCGGCGAAGAGGTCGAGGATATCGCACTCCTCGAAATCGACCATATTGGTCAGTACATTGAAGAGATTCTCCTTGGCAAAGTCTGTGGTAGGACGTGCGCGGAGGTTCTTGGGCGGGTTAATTGTACGCCCCTTGTATTTGCCACTTATTATTCGCATATCTCGACTTTATGGTATTGTTTAACGAGATTTATCAGGCTATCGGCCCCCTTTACGGCAGCAACTCCAATGACCAATCCTTCGGGGTTAAACTCACTGATTATACGCTCGACAATGCAGAGGATATCGTCATTGCCGGTCGCCGGCAGCACCTCGCAGAACTTCAACATCGTACCATCATAGAGTTTGAAGTAAGCTACACCCTCGGCACTATATATATATAGGTATCGGCCCTCGTGGGTGATATTGCGGAGCAGTGGTGAGGTGTATTCGAGGCGTGAGCCGTAACGCTGCGCCAGCATATCGGCGATATCGCCAGCAATGGCCATCACTGCCACCACGCCATCGGTCTCGTGGCTCCAAACGGGCACCTCACTCTCAGAGCACTCCATACCCGAGAGCTGTAGATACTTCTCGGCCAGCTCGTGCTGGAAACATTCGAAGGGCACAGCCACCGTCTTTGCGGTCAGCAGCTCCACCTCGACCAATGCCTCCTCATCTGCGGTGTGGGGTAGTGTATCGCACGAAAAAGAGTGCCCACCCAACTGGAGTTGAATGGACACTTTCTTTGTGGTAGAGGTTGGATTACTCCCAGTTACCTGCCTCATTGTTACCACCCTCCATCGAACCGAACTTGAGGCCCGGATACTTATCAAGGTTGTTCATACAGTTATCAACGAGGTTGATAATCTCCTGACGGTAAGCGACAGTGTCGAGGAATGCGATATAGGGAGCCTTACACTCAACAACGGGAATCACGACTTTCGACTCGGTCATCAGGCTACCGGCATCGAGCATAAACTGTGTCTGGTTGTTGGTGAAGGGGATATAACGCAAGTTGGCAATCTGCTCACGGGTAAGATGCTTGAACATCGAGTCCTTAACCGAGTACGAGAACTTCTCGACATTCTTCTTGCGCAATTTCTTCAGAAGAGCCATACCTACCGAGTCATCCTCATCATAGATCTTACGCTCACCCTCGATCTGCTCATCGAGTACGAAGGTAATCAAAGTGTCGAAATCGGCGGTAAAACGCTGATACTTACTCTTAAACTGACGCTGTGCAGTACGAATATCCTTCAGATGCTCGATAACTACCTTTTCGCGTGCTTTCTGCTCGTTCTCGAAGCGGATAGGGGTTGAGATTTGCATGTAGATTACATAAACCAATGCTGCGATAACGAGCGCCAGAATAATTTGAATTAATTTTTTCATTTTGAGTATTT
>JBGUTM010000210.1:0-2669 GCA_045133075.1 Alistipes sp.
ATACTATGCAGACCAATAGTGGCTCCAATGTAGAGTTTATTGTCGATATTCATACCTACCGAGAAGGCATACTCCCCGAGTGAGCCCTTACTCTCAAGCGACATATATTGCCCAACCATAGGAGCCGTACCATACATATCGGGAGCCCATCCACGCGGGTTACCATCGGCATCCTTATCATATACCACCCCGCAACGATAGCCCAGCGCCGCACCCCAGTATTTAGGGTCGATACGCCACCAATCGAAGTAGTCGTTGCTATCGTAAAAGTCGTCAGAGCTCATCCCACTCTGCTGGAGCTGGCGAGCAAAAACTCCGGCGATAGACGACTGATTATCGGAACGATAGAACGATGTGCGATAGTTAAAGTCGGCGAGGCGGTTATATCCGAAACCGACATTGACAGCCAACACCTTGCCCGCACCCTCATAGGCGTTGAATATCACGCCGAAGTTCGACATCGAGAAGCGTGTAGAGCTATTACGCTCGTATGAGGGATCTCCATTTGTCGATCGAGAGATACCAACCATCGGGGTTATGACCACCTCGCTGGTGCGGTACATTCCCAAGCCCGCCGGGTTTATCGACAGCGAGGATACATCTCCGCCAAGCGAGGTCATCGCACCGGCCATAGCGGCAGAGCGTGCCGTGCCAAAGGTGTGAGTCTGCTGCGAATAGTTAAATATATCCATCGCCGTCACTCCACTCGGGTCGATGACCGAGCCTCCTATATCGAATCGCTGTTGGGCCTTGACATCTACCACACCCATAAGCATCGCCAACAAAACTATTACCGTCCTTTTCATCTTTCTGTTTTTTTATTTTGCCATTGGCCTAAATGTCTATCTGCCCAAAGAGTTGCCGCCTCTATGACCACCACCGCTTGAGCTACTGCTGCCACCCGAGTATCCGCCACCCGAACTTCCCGAACCATAGGAGGATGTGGAGTTGCCGCTGCGGCTTCCCCACGGGTCAGCCTTGGGCATAGTGCGGGTACCCGAATCGTTATCCCACGAACTGCGGCCTCCATTATACTTAAAGTATGACGAGCGACCTCCCTGATTGCTATTGACGGTGCCACTACCCGAGTTTACACCTCGACCCGGCTGTGAGGTTGTGCCTCTCGACACCCCCGAGCCTCCCTGAACACCGCGGGCACCTGCCGTAGCGCGAGATGTTGTCGAGCCAATCTGTCTATCGACCACGCCCGAGCCGTTCACCGTACCACGTGCCGGCTGGCGATTGCCATAGTTTTTACCCGAAGAGGGCGAGGTATATGACGGTCTGTTCACAATCTGCTCTCGGCGAGGAGGTTGTACTCCTGCAGAGCCATGGTGTGGCGGACGTCCTGCGCCGTGATGCGGCGGGTAATATCCGGGACCCCAACCCCAGTGCGGATGGTAATGGTTATAGCCCCAACTCGGGCCCCAACCATATCCCCACCAACTATAATAGGGATTATAGCAGATACCCCAATTCCAATCCCACCAGGAGTAGTGAGGATACCCCCACCACGCACCATAGTTGTAGTAGTAGGGCGATGTCCAGCCAAAATACCAATTGCCAAACACCGGCGTCACATTAGTTGCGCCCCAAGTGCCGAACATCGAGGATATATACTTAGGCTCGACCCACACCTGGTCACCCGACACCATTATGTTGTAGAACGCAGGGTCGTAGGCCGTAGCATAGCTATAAGCCTCGCCATAGCGGTAATCGTAATAGCTCGATGGCAGGCGATAGGTCGGCGAACGGAAGCCATTCAGTCGGCGGGCATAAGCACTCTCGTAGCTATCGGCCACGATGGTCGTGTAGTTGAGATCGTTATACGCCTCCTCGGCATTACGAGCCTGTATCTCCGCAATCTTCGCCTCCCACTCCGCACGCCGAGCCTCAGCCTCAGCGCGTTGTAGCTCGGCACGTTGTTGTTGCTGTTTTGCTATCGCTATCTTATCGTGTACTCCATACATTCCATCGCCGGCAGCAACCGAGGAGTAGTATGCCGCCGAGCATCCCGACATCAACACCAATGCCGAAACCATCGCCAAAATACTCTTAAACCCTTTCATATCACAAATACTTTTTTGTGGGATAATACGTCTCTTTAACTCACAACGTACACCAAGCTCCCAATGTTGCATTCTATCCGATACAAATATAGTGAAAATCGAAGAAAAGAGTAAAAAATCGGGGTAAAACAGAAAAAAAACGGGTTGAATTTGCACGGATTAAAAAATTATCTATATATTTGCACTCCGAAATTGCAAACGGCAACACAAGGAGAGGTGCCGGAGTGGTCGATCGGGCCGCACTCGAAATGCGGTGTACGGGCAACTGTACCGGGGGTTCGAATCCCTCCCTCTCCGCTTCAACAAGCAGCGATGAATCTTTCTCATCGCTGCTTTTGTTTTCGCAGAGCGGAGGGATTCGCTCGGCTTGTTGCGCCTCGGCAGAGTTGTCTCCACTTGAAAAATGTGCAGAGTTGCTATGCAACAGTGGAATATCGTTTGAGAAACATCTGCTCAAACAAGTTTGGCATCTATTCTCAACCAACCTTCCGAACCTTCGGTTTTCTGCACATTCTCGCAGCTCGCTCTGCTCTCGGCTGCGGCCGCCGTTCGAATACAAAACAACAAAAAGATCTTTTGGAGAGGTACAAAGACTGGTGT
>JBGUTM010000211.1:0-3310 GCA_045133075.1 Alistipes sp.
GTTCGAACTCGCAACACTCAATATGATAGATAAGGGGCTCCTTGGCGACATCGTACACGCCGAAGCCTCCTACATCCACGACCTGCGCCAGCGTATCGCCACCAACGATGAGGGGCAGCGTCTTTGGCAGAATTGGCAGGTAGAGTATATGGCCTCCCACACCGCCAACATCTACCCCACACATGGTTTGGGGCCTGTGGCTCTTGCGCTGGGCATACATCGCGGCGATAGGATGCGCAGCCTCGTATCGCTCTCCTCACGCACCGTTGGAGAGGATAGAGCAGGGGGACTACGCGGCACGATGAACACCTCGATAATCACCACCGAACGCGGTCGCACCATCCTGCTACAACACTGCATCGCTCTACCTCGCACATATTCGCGTTCGTATCTATTGAGCGGCACCGAGGGATATGTTCAGAAGTACCCCTCACCCTCGATGCTCTTCGCCACCGATCCGGATCATACCCTCCCGCCCGAGGAGTGTGCCGAGCTGGTCAAGCAGTATCGCCACCCCTTTGTCGATGAGTACGCCGAGCGTGGTCGCGCACTTTGTGGCCGCCGCTGGATAGATTTTCTGATGGATAGCCGCCTGATATATTGTCTACGCCACGGTCTGCCACTCGATATGGATGTATACGATGCTGCAGAGTGGTCTGCGCTCACCGAGCTTACCGAGCTCTCGGCCGCACAGGGCGGTATACCCGTAGATATTCCCGACTTCACCCGCGGCTCGTGGAACCGGCTTCGCAGAGTAGAGTTTGCAACGAAATAATAGTCCCAAGCAGAGCTATCAAAGGGATATCAATAATAAAGGTAATGATGCAAAAAGTGGCGCTTTTTGCATCATTACCATAACAAAGAGAGGGTGCCCAACAACTATTGGGCACCCTTAGTTTTGCAAAAATCTATATAACAAGATTTATGCAGTGGGGATATCTTTGTTCACGTTCTTTGAGCCTACCAATGCGTAGTAGAGCAAGAATGCAAGACCTGCAACGATTACCCAGTAGCTGGTCAGATATCCTGCGCCACCATTAGTCATATCGACAACGAGGTTCTGTACGAAGGGCAGAATACCACCACCGCAAACCATTGCCATAAAGATACCAGCACCCTTCTCAGTGTACTTGCCGAGGCCCTCAACTGCGAGGTTGAAGATACCGCCCCACATTACCGAAGTACACAGACCGCACAATACGAGCAGTGCAGCATTTACGGGAACAGATGCCATACCGAAGCCTGCAGTACCCTTGAATACGGGGAGATTAACTGCGGTTGCGGGATCGAGGAACATAGCTGCGAGTACCAACACAAGACCTACACCCGAAACAGCGGTAAGCATAGTCTTTGCCGAAACCTTTGCACCGAGAGCAGCACCTGCCAAACGACCTACGAGCATGAGCAACCAATAAGTTGCAGTCACGGTACCTGCGATAGCTGTTGCAGCATCTCCGGTTACGTTCAGACCGCCATTCTGCAACCACTTCTGCAGCACGTTGGGAATACCTACCTCAACACCTACATAGATAAAGATTGCAACAGCACCCAGAACGAAGTGACGGAACGACATAGGACCATACTGCGACTTCTCCTCGGCCTTAACCTCAACTGCGGGATTCTCGGGAATCTTCGTGAGAAGGATAACCACGAATGCCACTGCGAAGATAGCCAATGCGATGAACATCAAGGGGAATACCTGGCTGATCTTTGCATCAACGATACTCGGAACGAATACACCGGTCAGGAAGATAACGGCTGTACCCATCAACGAGTTGAACGAGCCACCCACCTGAACGAGCTGGTTACCGCGGTTGCCACCGCCACCGAGTTTGTTAAGCATCGGGTTCACCACGATGTTGAGCATACACATCGAGAAACCGCCAACGAAAGCACCCAACAGGTAGACACCGAAAGCGAGGTTACCGGTCAGCAGACCTGCGATGGTCTGAATGCCTACACCGGCAAAACCTACCAACACTGCTGCCAGAGCGGTAAACTTGTAACCCTTCTTCTGGAGGAGGTTACCTGCGGGAATACCCATTACGGCGTATGCGATAAAGTTACACAACACACCCAGAGTACCCATCCAGTTAGCCACGTGGAACTGGTTTTTCAAGATATCGCCCATCGGCGATGCCAGGTTGGTGACGAACGAAATCATACCGAAGAGCAAGATGCACACGATAATCGCCGGCACATTAGAATTTTGTTTTTTCTCCATAACTTTTTTTTTAGATTGGTTAAATTAAAATGAATTATTGTTTTGTGTATATTTTACCTGTTTCGTTCGGCAATAAATGTGCATAAGTCGATGAGTGCCTGGCGATAGGGTGTATCGTCAAAACCACCGAGAATCGACATTGCTCGTTGCAGAAAACTCTTCAAAACTGCATTTGCAGCCTCGATGCCACCTTCGCCGACAACCCACGCCTGTACCTGTTCCACACAACCCTCATCCGTAGCACAACGCTCAATAAGCGAGATAATCTCTTTGCGCTTTGCCTCATCCGCTCTCTCGAGGGCCTCGATCAGAGGGAGGGTTATTTTACGTTCGCGCAGATCATTGTTCGAGGGTTTACCCGTATCGGCAGTAGGTGTGTAGTCGAGGATATCGTCACGAATCTGGAAAGCCATACCCACGGCTTCACCAAATCGGCGCATTGCAGCCACATCTGCCGGCGAAGCACCCACCGACAGGGCTCCTGCCGAGGCACTTACACTCAAAAGGCTTGCCGTCTTCTTGTAGATGATATCGAAGTAGGCCTCGCGAGAGGTGTCGAGTTTGGAGGCGTGGTCGCTCTGGATAAGCTCGCCCTCACAGAGTGTGGTCATCGACTTGATTATGTGCGAGACCAAGTCATACTGTCCACTCGAGAGTCCGAGATCCATATTTTTTGCCAGGATATAATCGCCGACAAGCACTGCGTTGCGCGACTGCCAACGCGAATTGACCGATGCTTTGCCGCGGCGCATATCCGACTCGTCAATAACATCATCGTGTATAAGTGAAGCCACGTGAATCATCTCGACAAGCATTGCCGCCAGGAAGGTGCGCTTACCAAAGCGACCCTCATTTGCGGAGTTCATCGCTGCCGAGAGCATAACCAAAATGGGGCGTATGCCCTTACCACGCGAGGCAAGCACATACTCGAGCATTTCGGCTATCAAACCATCTTTGGCGCTGAAATTCTGTTTGACAAAAGAGTCAAATTCGGCAAGTTCGGCCTCGATAGGTTTGCGAATAGCGTTTATTGTAATCATCAACAGTAACCGTTTATTTTGCAAATATAATCATTTTTCGCATCTG
>JBGUTM010000212.1:0-7507 GCA_045133075.1 Alistipes sp.
AGGCAGTACCTGCCAAGGGCTTCAAAGTGGTGGTTGATGCGGTCAATTCGGTGGGTGGCGTTGTCATTCCGAAATTGCTGCGTGAGTTGGGTTGTGAGGTTGTCGAAATCAACTGCGAGCCAACCGGTCACTTTGCCCATAATCCCGAGCCGTTGCCTGAAAATCTGACAGAGATTTCGGTTGCCGTGGTGCGCGAGAAGGCCGACTTGGGTGTGGTTGTAGACCCCGATGTCGATCGTCTCTGCTTTGTGAACGAAGACGGCACGATGTTTGGCGAGGAGTATACATTGGTGGCTGTTGCTGACTACATCCTCTCGAAGGGTGTGGGTAATACCTCCTCCAATCTCTCCTCTTCGCGAGCTTTGCGCGATGTGACTGAGGCTCGTGGCGGCTCTTATGCGGCGGCTGCTGTCGGAGAGGTTAATGTTGTTGCCAAGATGAAGGAGACGGGTGCCGTAATCGGTGGCGAGGGCAATGGTGGAGTTATCTATCCCGAGTTACACTATGGCCGCGATGCGTTGGTTGGCGTGGGTCTGTTCCTTACCTGGCTGGCTCAGCGAAATATGTCGATGACCGAGCTTCGCGCAACCTATCCTTCGTACTTTGCTTCGAAGAATAAAATCGAGCTTACGCCCGCTATTGATGTAGATAAAGTTCTACTTGAGATGAAAACTCGTTATAGCAGTGAGAATGTGAATGATATAGATGGTGTAAAAATCGACTTTGCCGAGAATTGGGTGCACCTGCGTAAGTCCAATACCGAGCCGATTATTCGCGTCTATACCGAGGCTAAATCTGCTGCCGAGGCTGATGCATTGGCACAAAAGTTTATCGCCGAAATCAAGGAGATTTGTAACCTTTAATTTTATTATTTTAGTGAAATATGAGAAATGCTTTAGGATATATCGAGAGTAATAAGGAGCGTTTTGTCGAGGAGTTGTTCGATCTGTTGCGTATTCCTTCGATCAGCGCGCAGCCTTCGCTGCATAAAGAGGATATGGTGCGTTGTGCCGAGTGGCTGGCAGCTTCGCTCGTAAAGGCGGGTGCCGACACCGCACAGGTGATGCCGACTAATGGCAATCCGGTGGTCTATGCCGAGAAGATTGTCAATCCCGAGGCGCGTACCGTGCTGGTATATGGTCACTATGACGTTATGCCCGTAGACCCGCGCGAGGAGTGGCGTACCGAGCCTTTCGAGCCGGTAATCAAGGATGGTCGTATCTGGGGTCGCGGTGCTGATGATGATAAGGGTCAGCTCTTTATGCACGCCAAGGCTTTCGAGGCTATGTGTGCGACCGACTCGTTGCCCTGCAATGTGAAGTTTATGCTCGAGGGTGAGGAGGAGATTGGTTCGGCCAACCTCTACGACTTCTGTCGTGAGAATAAGGAGTTGCTCGCAGCCGATATTATTCTCGTGTCGGATACCTCGATGATTTCGATGGATACCCCTTCGATTACGTGTGGCCTGCGCGGTTTGACCTATATGGAGGTCGAGGTTACGGGCCCCAATAAGGATCTGCACTCGGGACTCTTCGGTGGTGCGGTTGCCAATCCGGCAAATGTACTTACGCGATTGGTCTCTTCATTGGTTGATGAGAATGGTCGTGTTACCATCCCCCACTTCTACGATGATGTACGCGAGCTGACGCCTGCCGAGCGTGAGGCCTTCAATCAAGCCCCCTTCTGCCTGGAGGATTATAAGCGAGCTCTCGATATTGATGATGTTGAGGGTGAGGCCGGATATACAACTATTGAGCGTACCGGTGTGCGTCCTTCGCTCGATGTGAACGGCATTTGGGGTGGATATACGGGCGAGGGCACCAAGACCGTTATCCCCTCGAAAGCATCGGCCAAAATCTCGATGCGCCTGGTGCCGAATCAGGATTTCGAAAAGATTGGCGAACTCTTCAAGGCTCACTTCGAGGCTATTGCCCCCAAGTCGGTGAAGGTAGATGTGAGATTCCTGCACGGCGGTGCTCCCTACGTGGCTCCGACCGATATGGCGGCATATAAGGCAGCCGAGAAGGCTATTGTCGATACCTTTGGCAAGAAGCCACTACCCTTCTATTCAGGCGGCTCGATTCCGATTATCAGTGGCTTTGAGCAGATCCTCGGCATCAAGTCGTTGCTTATCGGCTTTGGTCTGGCGGAGGATGCCATCCACTCTCCCAACGAGAGCTTTGGCCTTAATCAATTCTACAAGGGTATCGAGACTATTCCGTTGTTCTACAAATACTTTGCGGAACAGGAATAGAACTGCGATTTCTGCGTTGTACTTCGCTCGAAATCCTTACTACAAAACAAAACAGACTGCCACTTTTCGGGGTGACGGTCTGTTCTTTTATGCTGATAAATATCTTACCACGCGAAGAGAGGACGATGCTCCATCATTGCATTTACCTCCTTGCGAACGGTAGTCATGTTCTCCTCATTTTCGGGATCGTGCAGCACACGATCAACGAGTGCTACCACAGCCTCCATATCCTCCTCCTTCAAGCCACGAGTGGTAATTGCAGGGGTACCAAAGCGCAGACCCGAGGTCTGGAATGGTGAGCGAGAGTCGAACGGAACCATATTCTTGTTGGTTGTGATGTCTGCCGCTACGAGGCAACGCTCGGCCAACTTGCCGGTCAGCTCGGGGAATTTGGTGCGCAGATCGACCAGAATCAGGTGGTTGTCTGTGCCACCAGAAACAATCTTATAGCCACGCTTTGCAAAAGCCTCCGCCATAGCCTTGGCGTTCTTCTGTACCTGCATCTGATACTCCTTATAGCTCGGGTCGAGGGCCTCGCCGAAAGCTACAGCCTTCGCTGCGATGACGTGCTCGAGCGGGCCTCCCTGAATGCCGGGGAATACGGCCGAGTCGAGAATCTGCGACATCATCTTCACTACACCCTTAGGGGTGGTCAAACCCCACGGATTCTCGAAGTCCTTGCCCATCAGGATAATGCCGCCGCGGGGGCCGCGCAGGGTCTTGTGGGTGGTCGAGGTTACGATGTGGGCATATTTTACGGGGTTGTCAAGCAATCCTGCAGCAATCAGACCTGCGGTGTGAGCCATATCCACAAGCAGCAACGCACCCACCTTGTCGGCGATTTCGCGCATACGCTTGTAGTCCCACTCGCGCGAGTAGGCCGAGGCACCACCCACGATAAGTTTAGGCTTGCACTCGAGAGCCTTCTGCTCCATAGCATCGTAATCAACCAGTCCTGTCTCGGGATTGAGCTGGTATCCTACGGCATTGAAGAATTTACCCGACATATTGACCGGTGAGCCGTGTGAGAGGTGGCCGCCGTGTGAGAGGTCGAGACCCATAAAGGTATCTCCTGGCTTGAGTCCAGCGAAGAATACAGCCATATTTGCCTGTGCTCCCGAGTGGGGCTGGACATTGGCATACTCCGCTCCATAGAGCTGACACAGACGCTCGCGAGCGATAGACTCAACCTTGTCTACAACCTCGCAACCGCCATAATAGCGTGCTCCCGGATAACCTTCGGCATATTTGTTGGTGAGTACCGAACCCATAGCCTGCATAACCTGCTCGCTTACGAAGTTTTCGGATGCGATGAGCTCGATGCCTCGCATCTGACGAGCACGCTCTTCATCGATAAGGTCGAAAATTTTGATATCCTTTTCCATGCTTTATATAAATTGTAATAATGCCAAAAAACTGAACAAAATTACAACTTTGTTGTGAGATTTTAGTATCTTTGTCCGATATTTATCCACATTTTAGGAACAAAAACGAAAAGACAATTATAAAATGATGAAAATAGAGAGATTCTTATTGTCCATGATCCTGCTCTTGATGGTGGGATGTGTAGCCGATTTCGATGAGGCAGTGACCCTCGAGGAACAAGAGGTACACGGACTCTTTGCTCGCAAAGATATTGTTAAGGATGTGATGACGGTCAAGTTCTCGCGCCAGACGGCAGATGCCCTCTCGGTGACCAGAACCCGCAGTGGTGAACTCTCGACCGGAAACATTACCCTCGATGAGATTTGCCGAGAGTATGACGTTGTTGAGATTGAGCGCGTATTCCCCATTAACAAATTCGAGGCTCGCAAGCGCGAGATGGGACTTGATCAGTGGTATACCGTGAAGGTCAGTGGCAGACGCTCCGCCGGCGAGACAGCTCTGCGCCTGAAGCGAATGGAGGGTGTGCAGTCGGTAACTCCGCAGGTTAAGGTGAAACGAGCATCAAAGAGCGAAATTCGATATGCAACCGCCGAGGAGATGTCGGCTCTTGTGGCGAAGAGTGCTACCCGTGCTACCGAGTGGCGATATAACGACCCCCTGCTGCCCGAGCAGTGGATGCTCAAGAATATAGGCTCGGAGTCGGATGTCTATGGCTCTGAGGGTCTGGTTGCAGGTGCCGATATCAATGTCGAGGGAGCTTGGGCGTTGTGCGGCGGTGCCAACAATGTGATTGTGTCGGTAGTTGATGGCGGTGTCGAGTATACACACCCCGACCTCGCTGCTAATATGTGGGATGGCATCGGTCGTAACTTTGTGGGTAATAAGAATGGTAGTGCAAATATCGTTGCCGATGAGCACGGAACACACGTTGCCGGTACGATTGCCGCCGTGAGCAACAATCGTATAGGTGTTTCGGGTATCGCGGGCGGTACGGGCTCGGGTGATGGCGTGAAGATTATGACCTGCCAGATATTTACCGGCGATGATGCGGCAACGGATGCCGAGAGTGCCGCGGCTATCGTCTATGGTGCCGACAATGGAGCCGTAATCAGCCAAAATAGCTGGGGCTACCCCATTGACTATGTCTATAACGAATCGGGCTTCAATTCGCGTCTGGGCGTTCTCAAGAGCGCAATCGACTACTTTGTGAAGAATGCAGGTATGGACGAGAATGGCAATCAAGTGGGCCCGATGGCGGGTGGCGTTGTGATTTTTGCCGCAGGAAACGATGGTAAGCAGCAGGCCGAGTATCCCGCTTCGTATAGCGAGTGCTTGAGCGTGGCTGCTATGTCGGGCACCTACAAGGCGGCGTGGTACTCGACCTACTCAACTATGGTCGATCTGCTCGCGCCGGGTGGCGATAGCGGTAGCCAATATGTCGCTTACGAGTATCCGGCCTGGAACTTGAGTACACTGCCCACCTCGATTAAGAATGGTGATACCTACAAGGTGGAAGGTAAAACTTATATGGTGGATTATGTGCGTACTTCGGGCTATGGATATATGCGCGGAACCTCGATGGCGTGTCCTCACGTTTCGGGTGCAGCAGCTCTTATCGTGTCGTACTGCGGTGGCGATGGATTTACCAACACCCGTCTGAAAGAGTTACTGCTCTCTACAGCCAAAAATGTGGATGACTATCAGGACTCTTCGCGTAAGGGTAAGGTTGGCAAATTGATTGATGTTTCGGCGGCATTTACAAAGGGTGGTCCGGGCTCCAACTACAACCCCGTAAAATTGCCTGTAATTCGCCTGAAGAGTACCTCGAACGAGCTCTACCTGTTGCCCGGCGAGAAGTCGCAGCTGATTTATGAGTTGCAGAATTGCGACCGAGTGGAGGTAAGTGACTCGAAGATTGCAGTGTCGCAGATTGGCGATATGTTGATGCTCGGCATTGATGCTTCGCTCTACAAGGAGGGCCTCTACAAGGTGGTAATCAAGGGATATAACGAGAATGGCGAGGGTACGGCCGAGTTCTCGATTGTGATTGAGAATGTGTCGGCGAAGTTCTATCCCAACCCCTGCAAGGATGATCTCAATATCGAGCTCAACCCGATTAAGGGCGAGTATAAAAATTGTGATGCGAAGGTGTATATCTATAACTCGGTCGGCGCAATCGTAACCGAGAAGAGCGTGATATTCAATGGCCGCTATCCGTTGCATTTTGATGTATCGAAACTCAATCCGGGAAGTTACTCGGTGAAGGTGGATGTCGAATATGGCGACAGGGTCTATACGCTGACCAGAACGGTTGTGAAACGATAATTTGAAATGTGTGTAAGATTATGAAAAAGATATTTTTAGCCGTTGCAATATCAATAATTGCTTTAAGTGCTTCGGCGCAGGAGTTTGCTACTATAAATCCTGATGCGCGTACCGCTGCGATGGGTGATGCCACGGTTTCGGCCACGGCGGATGCTTATGCGGTTTACAACAATGCGGCAGCACCTCTGTTCGACTACCAGTCGGTGCAGGTGGGCTACACCTACGCACCGTGGATGTCGAGCGAGAAGAGAGGCTCGGACTTGATGTCGGTGGCGGGATTTGTGAAGATGGGTCAGCGTCACGCGCTCTCGTTCGGTGGTCGTCTTTTCCGCGAACCGAAGTTTGCTACGGCTGGTGACTACCCTTTCATTCCGACCGATGAGAATGGCAATACCGATAATGGTGTCGGCAAGTTTACGCGCCCCAATGGCAAGTCGCTCGAGGTGGCGTATGGTTTGAAGGTGTGTGAGCAGGTGGCTCTGGCTCTTACGGCTCGTTATCTCCACTATGCCAACGGCTTGGACGATAAGTATTCGGCTATGAATTTCGACCTGGCGCTCTACTCACAGTTGCCGATGTCATATCGCGATGGTGCAACCCTCAATATCGGTGCGCAGATCTCGAATGGAGGTTTCTCGATGACTGAAGGAGGATTTGTACAGCCTCTGACCGCCAAGGCCGGAGTGTCGCTCTATACGCCGTTCGGTGATTCTCACTCGCTGCTTGCCGCGGCCGATTTGGGCTACCGCATTATGCCTGTGGGTATGAGAGGTGTGCTTGCAAATGTCGGCTTGGAGTATTCGTTGATGCAGCTGCTCAAGTTCCGTGCGGGATATGCACATAATATGTACGACTATGCTACCGTGGGTCTCGGACTGCGATTTATGCACGTTCAAGTCGATGCTTCGTATTGGGCCGCAGGCAAGAACTGTCCCTGGCGCAATACCTTCCGTGTGGGCGTAGGCTTGGAGTTTTAGTGGGGACGGTAGTTAGATATGAAACAGAAGATTCTTTTTGTCTGCCTCGGAAATATCTGTCGCTCACCGGCGGCGGATGGAATTATGCAACACCTTGTCCGTAAGGCGGGTGCTACGGAGCAGATATATGTCGATTCGGCAGGTACCTATGCCGGTCATACGGGCGAACTGCCCGACCCTCGTATGCGTGCAGCAGCAGCTCGCCGAGGCTACAACCTCACCCACCGCGCCCGCAAGATTAGAGAGGAGGATTTTTACAACTTTGACCGTATCGTGGTGATGGATGACTACAACTATGAGAGTGTGCATCGTCTGGCTCCATCGTGCGAGTGTGCCGAGAAGGTTTATCGTATGCGCGAGTTTTTCACCTCCTTTGCCGAGCGTTGGTCACACGTCCCCGACCCCTACTATGAGGGTGCCGAGGGCTTCGAATTGGTGCTCGATATGCTCGAGGAGGGGTGCGAAAATATCTTGAAAGAGATTTTATAGTTACTAATAGTTGTGAATTGCAAATTATTGCGTATATTTGCGTCCGAATTCGAGGTGTAGCGCAGCCCGGTTAGCG
>JBGUTM010000213.1:0-1009 GCA_045133075.1 Alistipes sp.
TTCTCGGCCGAGGTGGTTGTTCCGAGGGTCGGGCACATACCCAACACCAAAACAAAGGTCGGGTTCTCTTTGATAATACCCTTGAGGATAATCGACAGTTTATTCATTGTTACCTCCTTTCTGCGCAGACTCCACATTCGAAGCTCCCGTAGCCACATCCGTAGGCTCGGTGCCGGTTGCCACGCTCTTGTAAGCCATATATGCACGATTTACCGCATCAACGTATGCTCGCGATGAGATTGTTGCTGCCGTGAGAGCATCCACATCGCCACCATCCTTCGTGACGGCCAACTGACCATTGGCCAACTTCTTCTTTTCGAGGTTCTGACCCTTGATGCTCGAAATTAGGGGATTGCCCTCGTCACACATCTTAGTTCCCAGACCCGGGGTCTCGGCCTGCTGGATGACGTTCACGTTCAACACTTCTCCCGTAGGAGCAAAACCGACCATAAGTTTCACTACGCCGTTAAAGCCCTTCTTGGTCATCGTCTCAACGGCATAGCCTACGGTCTGACCCTCCGCCGTAGCGGTGTAGACCTTAATGGGCAGTGCGTCAATCTCCAAGTCGGTGATCTCTTTATTGTCGAATGCCGGCAACACTGCCAACACAGCCTCGTTCACAGCCTTCTGCTTCGCCTGGGCGATGGGCTCAACGGTAATCATATTTACTAGACCTACGCCTGCTGACGAGATAAGAGTGATGCAGAAGAGGACTGCAACCATATTAAAAAGTGTACTTTTCATCTCTTCGCCCTCCTCTACTTTTTCAAGCCGAAACGCTTGGGTTTAACATACTTGTTGATAAGGGGCACCACGGCATTCATCACAAGGATTGCGAAGGACATACCCTCAGGGTATGCACCCCACAGACGAATGCACATCGTCAGCACACCGATGCCGATACCATAGATAACCATTCCTCGCGTAGTCATCGGCGAAGTAGAGTAGTCGGTAGCCATATATACAGCACCGAGCACCGCACCTCCGGCCAGCAGATGGAATGCCGAGA
>JBGUTM010000214.1:0-2054 GCA_045133075.1 Alistipes sp.
TTTATCAACCGCGAGCGTATGTTCTTCGTGGAGGGTAAGCGTCAAACGCTGGTACGCGCCATGGGCTTCGGCCGTAGCGAGATCAATCGCGAATCGCTGATTGCCATCCTGGAGTCGGCCATCAACTATGCCATCAACTTCGACCTGCTCGTACCGCCCTACGAGGCCAATAAACACGTGACCATCGACCAGTTCAATACCAAGATGGACAACTCGAAGTTTGTGACCGACAAACGCACCGGATTTGACTTTAACGTAGACGATATTTAGAACGATATGAACTTCAAGACAACAATACTCTCGGCAGCCGCACTTCTCTGTACGGCTGTCATTGCATTCGGACAGGGCGACTACTCCTCGATATTGGAGTTGCGCCGCGCCAACGGCTCGATTTCGGGCCTGCGTTCCACCGCTGACGGCGAGCACTACACCTTCCGTGCAGGGCAGAATATCGCCCGCCGCAGCTATGCCGACCGCTCACAGAGCCAGGTGTTGCTCGAGATGCCCTTCGAGTGGTTGGACTACACCCTCTCGCCCGATGAGTGCACTCTGCTCGTGGCTGCAGCCGAGGGGTCGCAGACCATCTATCGTCACTCCTTCACGGCCGACTATTGGCTATCGAAGGTGGGCGGCACACCCGAGAAGATACTCTCGGCAGTGCGCGATGTCACCTTCACACCCGATGGACAATCGCTCATCTATGCGCAGGGTAACAATCTCTACACCTACGACATAGCATCACGCCAATCGACTGCCATAACTACGGATGGCCGTTGGAACGCAATCATCAACGGCACCACCGACTGGGTCTACGAGGAGGAGTTCGGCTTCACACAGGCATATGCCACCTCGCCCGACAGCCGTCAGGTGGCCTACCTACGATTCGATGAGAGCCGAGTGCCCATCTTCGAAATGATGCGCTTTGATGGCACACTCTACAACAAGGCTTTCTCATTCAAATACCCTAAGGCGGGCGATTGCAACTCGGTGGTCGAGCTCTGGCTCTACGACCGCGAGAGCGGCTCCAAGCGCAAGGTCGATACCGGTGCCGAGAGCGACCAATATATCTCACATCTGGGCTGGACACCCGCAGGAGAACTCTTCTTCTTCAGGGTCAATCGCCGCCAGAATCACTTTGAGATAGTCATCGACAACAACGGCTCGCAGCGCGTGATCTATGACGAGCAGGCACCGCAGTATGTCGAGCGCAAGAGTGCCTCGGATGTGCTATTCATTGATGCCGACCGCTTCGTGGTGCGCGAGGAGACCTCTACGGGCTATATGCACCTCTACCTACACTCACTAAAGCGTGGCCGCGTATGTGCCCTCACCTCGGGGCGATGGGAGGTTACACGCATCGTGGGTGCCGATAGCCGCAACATCTGGTACCTCTCGACCGAACGCTCACCATTGCAGCGTGACCTCTGCCGTGTTGCTCTGAATGGCAAAAAGCGAGTGCGTCTGACCAAAGATGCCGGCTACTACGCCATAGCCCCCAGCCGCGGAATGAAATACTACATCTCGACCTACTCATCGGCACAGAGTCCCAACATCGTGACTGTACATCGTGGCGATGGCAGCCAGGTAGAGCAACTCTTGGATAGCCGTAGGGCTGTGGCCGAGCTGGGGCAACGTCCCGCAAAGGAGTTTTTTACCTTTACGACTGAGAGGGGTGATACGCTAAACGCATATATGGTACGTCCCCTCGACTTCGACCCCACCAAGCGTTATCCCGTATTACTCACACAGTACTCGGGCCCGGGCTCGCAGTCTGTAGCCGACCGTTGGAGTGTCGATTGGGAGGATGCCGTAGTGCCCCACGGATATATCGTTGTATGTACCGATGGCCGAGGCACCGGCTATCGCGGCGAGGCGTTCAAGAAGGCCACATATGGACGTCTGGGTGCTCTCGAAGTGGAGGATCAAATTTCGTTGGCGAAGTATATGTCTCATCAAAAGTATGTCGATGCCGAGCGTATAGGCATCTATGGCTGGTCGTATGGTGGATTTATGGCTCTGGGTTGTGCTCTACGTGGCGAGGGGCTCTTCAAGAT
>JBGUTM010000215.1:0-3300 GCA_045133075.1 Alistipes sp.
AGCGGAGACCTCAAAAACAGCAAATTAACAATCTTATTATTGCCGATTTCGCACAACAAACCACACTTTTTTATCTTCCTTTGAGAAATTATTTGTATCTTCGCTCAAAATATCGACACATCAACTATGTTAAAGTTCAGAATCATAATCCTCGTCCTGCTGCTCGGCTCCGCACTCTCGGCTTCGGCACAGCGCGTAGCCCTTGGCGAGCGCATACCGAAGATAAAGGCTGAGGCGTGGCTCAATGATAAGTCCCCCGAGAAATCGGAATTTACCTACATCGAGTTTGCACACTCGCGCACGACACCCTGCCTGCGCACATTCTTGAAGATGCAGAATGACAACACCCGATTCGGAGAGCATCTGCGAGGAGTGATAATCACCAAGGAGCCCCCCGAACAAATCAGCACAACACTGCGAGAGATTGCCTCCGATTACATCAATATCGCATTCGACACCGAGGGAGATATTTTCCGCCAATTCGGAGTGAGATACGTGCCTTTTGGCATAATTATCGACCACAAGCGCAGAGCTCTATGGTTTGGCAACCCCGACACCTTGAACGAAGATTTTTTCAGCAAGATAAAACCTAAAAGCAATGATACACACTAAAATAGAACATTACGAGCGCGAGTACGCCGATACTCACCACGATACCGCACTCAACGTCACCGAGGGTGTCTCGGATCAGCCGATAGTAAACCCCTACTTCGTGCGCAAGAAGCGCCGCAAGCTCACCACTGACGAGTATGTGGCAGGCATCCTGGAGGGCAACATCACCACCCTTTCGCAGGCCATCACCCTTATCGAGAGTAATAACCCCGACCACTACGCGCAGGCACAAGAGATTATCGAGCGTTGTCTGCCTCACTCGGGCCGCTCGGTACGTATCGGCATCACTGGCGTACCGGGAGCCGGCAAATCAACCTTCATCGAGGCGGTGGGTAATATGGTCACCTCGCTGCGCCACAAGCTGGCAGTGCTTGCCATCGACCCCTCGTCCGAGCGTAGCGGAGGCTCGATTTTGGGTGATAAGACCCGTATGGAGAGTATCACACAGAACCCTGATGTCTTTGTGCGCCCCTCGCCCTCGGCAGGCTCACTGGGCGGCGTGGCTCGCAAGACCCGCGAGTCGATAATCCTCTGCGAGGCGGCAGGATTCGATGTCATCTTTATCGAGACGGTCGGTGTGGGCCAGTCCGAGACGGCAGTACACTCGATGGTTGATATGTTCCTTATGTTGCAGATTTCGGGTGCTGGTGATGAGCTGCAGGGCATCAAGCGCGGCATTATGGAGATGGCTGATATGATGGTCATCACCAAGGCTGATGGCGAGAATGTCCACAAGGCACAACTCGCTAAGGCTCAATACCAAAATGCGCTTCACCTCTTCCCCTTGCCCGAGTCGCAGTGGAGGGCTAAGGTCTACACCTGTTCATCGGTCGATAAGGTCGGTTTGGAGGAGGTTTGGTGTGGTGTGGAGGAGTACCTCGACCACATCAAGGCGAACGGCTACTTCGAAGGCAACCGCAACCGCCAGAATAAGTATTGGATGTACGAGACTATCAACGAGACGCTGAAGAGCAACTTCTACCGCAACCCTGCAATCGAGGCCTGCATCGAGGGTGTCGAGCAGCGTGTTCTGGATGCAAAACTCTCGTCATTTATCGCCGCCAAAGAGCTGTTGGATATCTACTTTGGCAAGTAGAAGAGGTGTTAAAGTTTTGATTAAAAAGGCTGTCGCAACTTATTGTTGGACAGCCTTTTTTAGTTGCTCCACAAGAGCCGGCACACCTACTGCAGCACGAGCCTCGATGTGGGTCACGGGGTTGCGGACAAGCGAGAGATTAGGCTTGGCCGGGTCTACCAGATATATCGGCACTTCGGGGCGCACATAGTGCACGAGTGAAGCCGCGGGATAGACCGCCAGCGAGGTGCCGACAACAACCATTATATCTGCCGTAGAGGCAATCTGTGTAGCCACCTCAAACATCGGCACAGCCTCGCCAAAGAAGACGATATGCGGACGCAGAGACGCACCATCGGGGGCAAGCGCATCCAAACGCTGCTCCCAACCCTCAATCGGCACAACCAGGTCGGGGTTGCGCATCGAGCGCAACTTGGTAAGCTCTCCGTGAAGGTGCGTAACTCGCGAGGAGCCTGCCCTCTCGTGTAAATTATCGACATTCTGGGTCACCACCTCCACATCGAACCACTGTTCAAGCTCGGCAATGGCGTAGTGAGCCGCATTCGGCTCCCGCTCGAAGAGCTCCTTACGGCGTTTGTTGTAGAACTCGACAACGGTGGCGCGGTCGCGCATAAGAGCCTCAGGTGTGCAGACATCCTCGATGCGATAATTGGCCCACAGGCCATCTGCATCACGGAATGTGGCAATACCGCTATCGGCACTCACTCCGGCACCTGTAAATACAACTATTTTAGTACGTTTTGCCATTTATATCAAGTTAAGAATCTGCTCTGCATTGTCCACTATTACATCAGCACCACTCTCCTCTAACTCCTCACGCGAGCGGAAGCCCCACGTTACACCCACGGCACGAACACCGGCTGCGTGGGCAGTCTGCATATCGACTCCCGAATCGCCAATATGGAGTGTTTCACTCGGCTCAACACCTGCCGCGGCGATAATTTCGAGGTCAATTTGCGGATCGGGCTTGAGGGGTACTCCTACCCTCTGGCCCAACACAGCCACAAACTCAATATCGGGAAAGAATGAGCGAATAAGGCGTTCAGTGCCCACCTGGAACTTATTGGAGGCCACGGCAATCTTCACGCCACGCTCAACCAATGCTTTAAGCAACTCGGAAATACCTGTATAGGGGCGGGTGTAGAGGTCGATATGGTCAAGATAGTATGCCACAAAGTCTTGGCGCACCTTCTCGACATACTCGGGTGTGCGCAACGGCTCGGGTATTGCCGCCTCGACAAGTCGCAGGATTCCACGCCCCACCATCTGGCGATATTCATCAGCAGTGTGTTGCGGTAGTCCGTTTTGCAACATCACCGCATCGCAACTCGCAGCCAGGTCACCAATGGTGTCGAGCAGCGTTCCATCAAGATCAAAAATTGCAAGTTTTATCATAATTTTATCTATTCAACTATTACTTTACATAAATCACACTTAACACCTTACGTTCAACAACTTTGTCCCAAGTTGAACCACTATTGCAGACGTGATTTACGACACCCTTATCCTTGATATACATCGTAGTCGAGCCACCGCCGTCAAGGTTCAGCGCGTGCTTCGCGCCCAACAGCTTCATCAACTCTTGAAGCATC
>JBGUTM010000216.1:0-2911 GCA_045133075.1 Alistipes sp.
CGGGAATGTACGTGTTGCAGATTATTGATGCCCACGTAGATGCCCACCTGCGCGACTACGACATCTCGGATGACCTCTCGATGAATGTTACGCCGTTGATCGACTACACCTATGCGCCCGCAGTGGGGGGTAACAGACCCACATTCGGTATGAATATGGGATTCAAATTTTAATTAGTGAAGATGAAGAGAATTTATATTTTCCTCACGCTCCTGTTCGCATTTGTGGTATGCGCCGAGGGTGTGGAGGCCCAAACTCGTTTTAAGCAACTCTTTCAGCGTAAGCAGCGAGTTCCCAAGGAGCGCGTTGTAAAGGCTATAAACCGTGACACTCTTCTCCGTGCCGACAGCACGAAGAGTATGCACGTGGTTGAGGTGCAGGCCGTCCTTGTCGAGAAGAGTGACAGCGTAGCCACCACCGCCGAGGTGGAGCCGGTGCACCCGTATAACCCCTATCTCAACCTGACACTTACGCCCGCCGTGATGGATTCGTTGGTGGCAACGTGGAACGAATCGCAAAATGCGTTGGCATTCGAACGATTCTTTACCGATTATATAGCCCTCGACTCGCTCTCGACCTCCTCGGCATCGCTGCCCGACTCGGTCTACGAGTCACGCCTGCGTGCTCTGGCTTCACCCATACAGCTGCCCTACAATCCCATAGTTAAGAGCTATATAAACCGCTATACAGATACCCGTTACGGCACTATCAATCGTATTATGTCGTTGGCACACTACTACTTCCCCATAGTGGAGGAGGAGTTGTTGCGTGCCGGGCTGCCTGTCGAGCTGCGAGCAATGCCGATTATCGAGTCAGCACTTGCCCCCACGGCCGTATCGCCGCGTGGAGCTGTGGGCCTGTGGCAGTTTATGCCCTACACTGGTAAGAGCTATGGCCTGGAGGTGAACTCTCTGGTCGATGAACGCCGCGATGCGCTGCTCTCGACACGCGCAGCCTGCAAGTATCTGCGCGACCTATACAATATCTACAACGATTGGACTCTGGCCATCGCAGCCTATAATTGTGGCCCGGGTAATGTGAATAAGGCTCTGGCTCGTGCCGGTGCAGATTGCAAGACCTTCTGGGATATCTACTACTTTCTTCCACCCGAAACGAGAGGCTATGTGCCCGCATTTATCGGAGCATCATATGCCTTTGCCTACCACCGAAAGCACGATGTGGAGTATGAGCCCTCGCCCCTGCCCCTGGCTACCGACACGATTACTGTGCGCCGTATTATGCACCTTGAGCAGATATCATCGACAATAGATGTGCCTCTCGAGATGTTGCGTAAACTCAACCCGCAGTACAAGCTCGATATTATTCCGGCTACCAATAAAACCTATGCACTTACTCTGCCTACGCAGTTTGTGAGCCAATATATCGAGCGTGAAGAGGAGATTTTCCGCAAGGATTCGACCTACTTGAAGGAGTATATCAACCCTGCAAATATCGACAAGAAACGCCTCGAACGCGGATTTGTCTATACGGTCAAGAATGGAGATACATTGAGTGGCATCGCCAATCGTTACCGCGTGTCGGTCAAGAACTTGATGCGCTGGAATGGTCTGAAGAGCGCAAATAAATTGCGCGTGGGCCAGAAACTGCGCATCGAGCGAGGATTGTAATTTCGAAAAAAAAGGATCAGGCTATGACCTTCAATGAACACGATATCATTGTCGCTCCGGCAACAGCCACGGGAGGAGCCATCGCCGTCATTCGCGTGAGCGGAGAGGGTGCGGTGGAGTGTTGCGACTCTGTTTTCCGTGGTCGCACGGCACTCTCTGAGGCAAAACCATATACCGTGCACTACGGCGAGATTGTCGATGGCGATAGGGTGGTGGATGATGTCCTGGTGACCATTTTTCGTGCGCCACACTCTTATACGGGTGAGGATGGGGTCGAGATCTCGGTGCACGGCTCCGCATATATCGTTAGCGAGGTGCTCTCTCTGCTGGTGCACCACGGAGCTCGTATGGCCGAGCCCGGAGAGTTCTCTGTGAGGGCCTTTTTGGCGGGTAAGATGGATCTGTCGCAGGCTGAGGCTGTGGCTGATATGATAGCCTCCTCATCACGCGCTTCACACTCGTTGGCATCGACACAGATGCGTGGTGGATACTCCTCGTCACTCGCCGACCTGCGTGCACGACTGCTCAATGTGGCCTCGCTGCTCGAGTTGGAGCTGGATTTTTCGGAGGAGGAGGTTGAGTTTGCCGACCGCACACAACTTGCCGTGATGCTGGGTGATGCTGCCGCCGAGATATCCCGACTCAAGGAGTCGTTCCGCCTCGGTAATGCTATTAAGGAGGGCGTGGCGACAGTTATCGTTGGCGAGCCTAATGTTGGTAAGAGTACACTGCTCAACCGCCTGGTGGGCGAGGAGAGGGCTATGACCTCGGATATCGCGGGTACTACGCGCGATACTATTGAGGCTATGTGTAATATAGATGGAGTGATGTTCCGATTTGTCGATACGGCAGGCCTGCGCGATACGGATGATAGGCTTGAGAAGATGGGTATCGACCGCACACGCCGAGCTCTGGAGCAGGCGCAGATAGTTGTGCAGATGACCGATGCGGGTAGTGGGGGTGTCGTTGAGACTCTTGAGTTGCGCGATGACCAGACGCTGATTCGCGTGATGAATAAGATAGATAGATTTACGGAGGAAGAGAAACGCCACTTGGTTGATGGTGAGGATGTGGTAGCCATTTCGGCCAAAAGTGGATATGGGGTAGAAGAGTTGCGCCGCAGATTGCGCTCGGTGATAGATACGGATGGCGTCTATGCCGGCGAGACGGTGGTTTCGAATGGCCGCCATTATGAGGCACTCTGCCGCGCTATGGATGCACTGCGCCATGCACAGAAGGCACTGGGCGAGGGCCTTTCTGGCGAACTATTGAGCGAGGAGCTG
>JBGUTM010000217.1:0-2404 GCA_045133075.1 Alistipes sp.
CCAGGTCAGGGTGTACCAGCCACGAAAACAACACTCTCGCCACCTTCGAACGGAATATCGTATTCATCAAGCGCAAGAGCGGCTCACCGTTGATTTTCATATTGTCGCCGTGTGCCAGGAAGAGATTTTTGCCTGCAAGGCTCTCGAAGATGGGCTTAGTGTAGAGCTCCACGCCACACTCTTCGGTCAGGTAGTCATAGACCCACATATCGTGGTTTCCCGTGATGAATACCACCCTGACGCCACGCGAGGTGAGCTCAGAGAGTTTTGCAAGTGTGCGCACAAATCCCTTCGGCACTACGCGGTGATACTCAAACCAGAAATCAAAGAGATCTCCCAGCAGAAATATAGCCGCGGCATCCTTGCCCACCCTGTCGAGCCACTCGACAAAGCGGCTCTCGGTGTTGTGAGCTCTCTGCTTGGTACCTGCGCCCAAGTGTATGTCCGATGCGAAGTAGAACATTTAGAGGGTCAGTTTTTCGAGTTGGAGTTCCAAATCCTTGCCGTAGATATTCTTTGCCACGATATTTCCCTCGCGGTCGATAAGGAAGTTCGCAGGCAGAGTTCTCACATTATACATACCCAGCACCGGAGAACGCTCTCCGCGCATATCACCCACCGAAATCCACGGTAACTGTTGCTCCTGCACAGCGTTAATCCACTGAGCCTTCGAGGTGTCGATAGCCACCTGGTAAATCTCGAATCCACGCTCGACAAAACGCTCGTAAGTATCTTTCAACTCGGCGTTTATATTGTTCATACGACCCGACTCGGCCGACCAGAACGAGAGTAGGATGACATTACCCGCGAGTGACGATAGGCGAATCTGCTCGCCATACATATCGGGCAACTCGAAGTCGGGATAGCCGGCCTCCTTGATTTGAGATATCAGTGATTTGTGAGCCTCCATACGCGCGATGTCGGTGCGCAGTGTAGGAAGGAACGGCGACTCGGGATAGCTCTCCTCGATGGCATCGGCCACTGTGCGGAAGTAGATAATATCATCGCGATTGCTGAAGAGGAACTTCTCGTTGGGCAGTCGCTGGTAGAGAGCGTAGATGGCTGCGATGCGCGACTTGTTCTCGATAATGAAGCGCAGTTGCTCACGCTTGATTGTACGGTATGCGTGGGTATACTCCTGCATCAGAGTTCGCTTGTCGGCCTCGGAGAAGTTCTCACCCGAGTACTTCTCGAGGATGGTGGTCATATTACCCAGACCCTCGACATAGAAGCGGTTGAACTCGCGTAATAATTCAGACTCCTCGGAGCCCTCGACCGTGTAGTTGCGCAAAGGAGAGCCCACGGTGTTTACCGTCACACGCTCGCCGCCGGCCAGCAACAACGGAATACGCTCGCCATTATAGACCAGATTATAGAGTAACGGGGTCTTGCCCGCATCGCTAATCTCGAAGTGGTAATCGCCCGTAGCTTCGAGCGTCATCGAGTCTATGAGCTTGGCAGCACCGCCCGAAACTTTTTCCAAATAAACGACCTTGCTACCCAGGCCGAGCAGGCGACCGGATATCTTCACCGATGCCGAACGGCAACCGCACAAAATCAATCCCAAAGCAAGTATCAAAAGAGTTTTCTTCATATCAATAGTTTTGTCATTATGCAAATATACTTATTATCGACCAAAAAACGGCATAATCGGGTAACTAATTGTGTTTGCTGCCGTTTTTCTGTTGGCGGGGGTTGTGAGCATTGCGGCCCTGGTTCTTGCCGGCGCGAGCCTGATTACCCTTGCGAGCACCCTGTTTTGCCCCGTTGCGGCCACTCTGCGGACGTGCCGAAAAGTGTTGTTTGTAGTCACTTCGGAGGTTATTCAATGCAACTTCATCGAGTTGGATAGCATCTCCGGACATTCTGCGGATGTCTTTTATGATGACCTCATTGTTGGGGTGCTCCTGGTTATATTCGAAACTCTTGGTGCGCATATATCGGGCGATATTATCGACCGTCTCGGTTACGGCTTCGGGACGATTATCCTCCGCAAGTGTACGCAACATCTTGCCTACATATTTGCCGTAATGCTTGTGCGAGATGTAGCTCTGCGGATACTCCAGATGACGCGGTTTGACCATCAGATCCTGACGCGAAGGTAGCGGATAGGGAGAGTCTACATCCAGGCGGAAATCGGACATAATTATCAGGTGATCCCACAGTTTGTGAGCAAAATCGGCCGTGTCGCGCAGCAACGGATTGAGGTTGCCCATAACCGCAATTACGGCCTTTGCCTGGCGGGTACGCTCCTCGCGATCCTCGATTTCGATTAGAGATTCAACCATCTCCTGAATATGTCGGCCATATTCGGGAAGGTAGAGTTTCGGACGTGTGTAATTGTAATTCTTCTTCATAAAGTTTTCTTAAACAAAACGCATCAAAAACAACCCTGCATCGCTAC
>JBGUTM010000218.1:0-6845 GCA_045133075.1 Alistipes sp.
CGAGAAGTATCGCTATGAGCAGCCGATAAAGTATTGCGCTATGGAGATTGGTAATGAGTTTATCGTGGGCTACGGATTGGATTACGACCAGATAGGTCGCAACTTGAAAGATATTTACGTTGTCACCAATGAATAACGAGCTACTCCACGGTGGCCGCCTGCTGCCGTTGGTCGAGGATTTCTATACCATTCAGGGCGAGGGCTTCCACGCCGGCAAACCTGCATACTTCATCAGGCTTGGGGGATGTGATGTGGGTTGTAGCTGGTGCGATGCTAAGTATACCTGGAATCCGCGCCTCTATCCGCCGGTCGAGATTGAGACCATCATCGAGCGATCTGTGGCGTGTGCCGCGCAGGCTATCGTCATCACAGGCGGTGAGCCGTTGCTCTATCCGCTCGGGCCGCTGACTGAGGAGTTGCATTCGCGCGGACTGAAGATTTTTCTCGAGACCTCGGGTTCGCACCCCTTCAGCGGAGAGTTTGATTGGGTGTGCCTCTCGCCTAAGACAAAACAACCTCCTCTGGAGGAGGCCTATGTTCGTGCCGATGAGCTGAAGGTCATCATTGGAGGCGAGACCGACTTTGAGTGGGCCGAGCAGTGTGCCGCCAAGGTTGGCGAGATGTGTATGCTCTATCTACAACCCGAGTGGAGCGTCTATGAGCAGATTCTACCCTCGATGGTCGAGTATGTCAAGAGTAATCCGAGATGGAATATCTCGGTGCAGACACATAAATTTATGCATATCCCCTAATTGTAGAGTGATTGCGATATGAAAATCAAACTTGGTGAACGCTTCTGGGTGACGCTTACTGTGGCGATAATCCTCTTTACGCTCTTTATCATAGGACGTAATGCGGTTACTGTCATCAAGGTACACCATCGTATACGCTTGCTCAAGCGCGAGAAGGCTGTCTATGAGAAGCGTATTGCCGAGGATAGTGCCCTGCTTGAGAAGTTACAGTATGACGAGTTCCTCGAGCAGTATGCCCGCGAGCACTACCATATGCAACGCCGCAACGAGGATGTCTATGTTATGGAGTAGATAGAGCCTCAATCCCGCTAACAGTTGATTGAGAGCTTTAGAGTTAGGACCTTTAGAGTTCTGAAGCTTGAAGTTTGAAATTTGAAGTTTAACCTTTTTAGTTTTCGAGGATTTGAGGTATCCGAGAGGATACTGCAAAATGGAAGGAGCGACCGTGTAAGTTTACTTACAGAAGGTCGCTCATTTCATTTTGAACCATTGTCGCAGACAACCAAAGCCTCGCAAATAGAATCACACGTTGTCAAGTTCTTCGAAACGGAGTTCCGATTAAAAGGTTTTGCGGAGCTTTTTTCTAAAAGCGACAAAGAAAAAAGCATTTTTTGGCACCTTTTTCGAAAAGGTGCGAAGGAAGCGTGTTTGGGGAGCTATTTTTTCTTTACACCCTTATATATAATATAGGCGAGAGCGAGGGTCACAACGGCGATTATGACATAGCCGATTTCGTGGCTATACTCGGTCACGGTGGCTATGAGTTGATCTTCGGGCACCACTGTCTCGAGGTAGTATCCCATAGCTGCCAGCACAGCATTCCAGAGGCCTGCGCCGAGCGAGGTGAAGAGTATGAACTTCGGGAGGTTCATCTTTGCCAGACCTGCGGGTATAGATATCAGCTGACGCACAGCGGGTACCAGGCGACCTACGAGTGTTGCTGCTGCTCCATACTTTACGAAGAATTGCTCGGCCGTTTCAACCTTCTGCTGGTCAATAAGACACATATGGCCAAATCGGCTGTTGGCGAACTTGTAGACTATGGGCTTACCGAGCCAGAGGGCAAGGCCATAGTTGATAAGCGCACCTATGAGGGCACCGAGCGTGGCGAAGAATACCACCAGCCAGATATTAAGTTCGCCGGTGGCTGCGGCCTTATATGCTGCGGGGGGCACGACCACCTCCGAGGGGAAGGGTATGAACGAACTCTCGATGGCCATCAGTAGGGTGATGGTCCAGTAGTTGAGATTGTCGAGGCACCACTGAATAAAACCTATGGATTCCATACTTTTGTCGTTATTGTTCTACTTTTTATGTTGTGCTTCGGCGTTCAGACGGTCGTAAATCTTCAGGCAGACCCACGCATCGGTAGCAGCGTACATCTTCTGCTGTTCGGTGAATGTCTGCGCCTCCCAGTTACTTAGGCGTTGGGCTTTCGACACGCGCTTGCCGAGGACTATGCCCGAGATTTTGCGCAGGCTCTTATCCTCGATACCGAACTTGCCCACCTCGGACTGTAGCTCCACAAATCCGCGCGGGGTGAATGAACGCAACTTGCCGAGCGAGCGGAGGTCACACGCCACATCGGCTCCGATCTTGAGAATGTCGCTACGCTGGAGAATGCTCTGTAGCTTGTTTGAAAACTTCGCGCGACAGAGGCGAATAAGGTAGCAACGCTCGTAGGTCGAGAGTTGTAGCAGGGCTACCTTGTTGGTAACGCCCGCCTTGAATGAGGGTCGTGTCTCGGTGTCGAATCCCAAAACCGGCTGTGCCGCAAGCTCCACACAAGCCTTCTCGAGAGCCTCCTCGGTTTCGATGACGACAATCTCGCCATCGAAACGCACGGCCTCGAGTGCTGCAACATCTTCGTTGGATATTTTATTTATAAAAGCCACCTTGCGGAAGATTACTGACGATTACTCTTCGACTGCTGCTGCATCTGCTCCTGCTGCTGACGCATCAGCTCCTCATAACGCTGCTGGAAACGCGATTTTGTACCCTTGGTATTCTTCTTGGCATTGGCCTGAATCATCGCGTGTACCTTATTGTCATCAACCATCGTGCGAATCAGGAATGTTTGAGCCATCGACAGGAGCGATGAGAGGAAGTAGTAGTAGTTCAGACCACTCGAGTAGTCGTTGAACCAGAAGATCATCATCAACGGCATCATATAGACCATCATAAACTTCATACCGGCCATCTGCGGCTGGCTTGCCGATGACTGGTTGTAGTTGATGTACGAGAAGACGAACAGAGCCACGGCCATCAACAGACAGAACAGACTCACGTGGTCGCCATAGAATGGGATGTTGAAGGGGAGGTTCAACACGCTGTCGTAAGATGAGAGGTCATCGGCCCAGAGGAACGACTGACCGCGCAACTCGATAGATGCGGGGAAGAAGCGGAACATCGCAATCAGCACCGGCATCTGTATCAGCATCGGCAGACAGCCACCCATCGGATTGATGCCGGCCTTCTTGTAGAGCTCCATCGTAGCCTGTTGCTTCTTCATTGCATCCTCCTGGCGGGGGTACTTCTCGTTCAGGGCGGCAATCTCGGGCTGGATGACACGCATCTTCGCGGTCGAGAGGTAGCTCTTGTATGTGAGCGGGAAGATAATCAGGCGCACCAGCAGAGCCAGAATTAGGATGATAAGGCCGAACGATGGGATGTACTGGCGCAGGAAGTCGAATACCGGAATCACAAACCAACGGTTTACCCATCCGAAGATGCCCCAGCCGAGGGGAATCAGACGCTCGAGTGCAATCTGGTCGCCATTGGCATCGGTGATATTCTTCAGCACGGCATACTTGTTGGGACCGAAGTAGAACTTGAAGTTATAACCCTCGACCTGTGCATCGTAGGGTACTGCCATCTCGGCCGAAAAATCCTTGATATATCCCGAGCCGGGCTTCGAGGTCTCGAACGACATCTTGGCATAGGTTACATTCTCGGGGGCGATGAATGCCGAGGAGAAGAACTGCTGCTTGAAGGCTACCCAGTTTACCGAGGACGATACCTCATCGCTCTTGGACTCCTCACTCATACCGAGCTCCTCGATAGAAGAGTTGCCGGGCAGACGGTAGGCGATGGTGGTGTACATATTCTCATTCTTGAAGCCGCGCTCGTTCTGATACGAGCGGTTACTCCAGTCGATGCCGATAGTGCTCTGCTTGGCCATCAGCGGAGCCATATTCTCCAGACGAACATTGAAGTCTACCAGATAGTCACGACTCGGTTGCGCCTCGTTGTAGAGTGTGTACTCATAGATGTAGTATGCACCCTCACCTACGGGCAGGCGCATTGTCAGACGTTGCCACTGCTCTCCCTTCTCGATGGGCAGCACCTCGAAGTTGTACTCGGCGGTGTTTACCTTCACGTTGTTTACGCCATTCTTGATGTAGAACGACATATCGAAAGATGCACTCTCGGGGTCGAACATACTTACGAGCTCGTTTCGCTCACCCTTCGGTGCGTAGCGGGTATACTCTTTGAGGGTGACATCCGTAATCTGACCTCCGAGTGAGGAGAAGTCTATCTTCAGATAGTCGTTCTCGAGGGTTACGCTCTGAGCCTGGCCACCACGCGACTCGGCGAGGGTTGCACCATAGCGAGCTACCTTCAGCAGCTGCTCACGCTCGGCGTTCGACACACCTTGCTCGGCCTGCTCGGCCTGTGCCGTAGCGGCATCAACGAGTGCCTGTGTCTCGGCCTGCTGCTCCTCCTGTTGTGCTATGTAGGCGTTGTACTCTTGAAGTTTCTGCTGATACTCTTTCTGTTGTTTCGAGGTGAAAATGGCAAATCCGACAAAAATCAAACAGGTCAGGACTATGCCGATAATAGATTTCTTATCCATCTCTTCTTTCTTCTTTTTCGCTTTTGAAAAGCCCCTTTGCGGGGTTGGTTAAAAATTACTCTTGGTTTGCATCAATTAACTTTACCTTCTCGATAGCCTCGGACAGCTCGCGCTTTGCACGCTCAATCTTCTGCTGCACATCAGCAATCATCGCCTCGGCACCCTTTGACTTCGAGAAGAATCCGATATTGTTCTCCAGCAAGGCAATATCTTGCTCCAGCTGGCGAACTTTGTTGTAGAGTCGCTCACGCTCGGTGCGCAGACGCTTCTCGCCGTTGGACTTCATCGTGGATACGCGCTCCTTAAACTTGCTCATCGAGCGGTCACGCTCCGAGCCACGCACAACGGCAAACATCTTATCTACCGCCTCTTTGTACTGCTTCTGGAGGGCCTCCTTGGCCTTGATGGGCACGAAGCCGATCTCGCTCCAGCGGCGCTGGAACTCCTTGATAAGCTCATAGCCACCCTCCTTGACATCAGCAGCAACCATCTCGGCAATCAGAGCCGTCTTCTTGGCCAGATTCTCGGCATACTCACTATCCACCGAAGAGAAGTGCTTGGACTTGCGCTCGAAGAAGTCGTCACACGCAGCGCGGAAACGCTTCCATATAGCATCGGCGTGACGGCGCGATACGGCACCAATCTCCTTCCACTTGGCTTGCAGGGCGATAAGCTCGTCCGTAGCCTTCTTCCACTCCTCGCTGTCGCGGAGAGCCTCGGCAGCCTCGCATATTTCGGTCTTCAGGCGTAGATTCTCCTCCATCTCGTCCTTCACCTCGGCGTAGAACTCGCGCTTGAGCTCGAAGAACTTGTCGCACGCAGCGCGGAAACGCTCATATACCTTGGTGTTCTCCTTGCGCGGAGCGAAGCCTATGCTCTTCCACTCCTTCTGGATTTCGAGCAGACGGTCGCTTGCCTTGTTCCACGCCTTGCGTGTTGCGCAGGGCTCCGCTGTCATAGCCTCGACCTGCTCGCAGAGAGCATTCTTGCGCTCGAGGTTCTGCAACTGCTCGTTCTTGATATTCTCGAAATGCTCCTGGTGACGTTTGTTCACAAGTGTCGAAGCCTCCTTGAAGCGGCTCCACAATGCCTCCTTATACTCGTTGGCTACGGGGCCAGTCTCGCGCCACTCATCGTGGAGCTTCTGCAACTTGTGGAACGACTCGACAATTGAAGGCTCCTCGGCGAGGGCCTCTGCCTGCTCGCAGAGCGACAGCTTCTGCTCGTAGTTCTTCTTGAGGTCGAGGTCGCGCAACTCTTTGTTTATCTTGATGAAGTTGTAGAAGTTCTCGATGTGGAGGTTGTAGGTCTCCCACAAATCCTTGACGTGCTGCTGCGGCACGATGCCGGTCTCTTTCCAACGCTGCTGCAACTCGCGGAACTTGGCAAATGTGGTGTTGAGCGTCTCGTCCGAATCGACCAGAACCTTCAACTCCTCGATGATTGCCAGCTTGGCGCGGTAGTTCTCCTCCTTGACCTTGTCAAGGTTGGCGGTGTAGTCATCACGGCGGCGGCGATACTCGGTGAGCAGCTCCTTGAAGCGTACCTCACAACCATCACTCTGGGGCGTAAACTCGGCATCCTCGCCTTCAGTCTCGGCAAAAGTGCGGCGTGCGGCATCTACCTCTGCTCGGTGGAGTTTATAGAAGGTGACCTTTATCGCCTCGACATCCTGACGCACGGCCTGCACGGGGTTCTCCTCGAGTACCTTCTGCAAAGCCTCGACCAACTCCTCCTTGCTGCAACCTGCATAGCTCTCGGCCAGACGCTCCTGCTCGGCAACTTCAGCAACCTCCGAAACCTCCGAAACCTCCGCAACTTCAGCAACCTCAGCAACCTCCGCAACCTCCGCAACCTCCGCAACTTCAGCAATGCTCTCCTCTGCGGGCATCTCAACCTCGGGGGTTGGCTGCTCGGGGGTCTCGGCAGTGGTATCGGTTACGATCTCTTCGGTCGAGGGCTCCTCGGCGGGTGCCGGCGTGCTCTTTTTGGTGCAGGTACGCTTGGGCTTCTCCTCTGTGACGGTGTCGGTTTCGACCTTTTTCTTGCGGGTACGAGGTTTTTTGACTTCGTTTTCGCTGACAATGCTCTCCGCAGCAGGTGCGGTGGTGGTAAGTTGCAACTCTTCAACCGCAACACTCTCGGCGGTGGTAGTTGTCAAGGTAGTTTTTCGGGCAGACATCTCTCTGAATTTTTAAGATTACACTATACTTTATAGTATAGTTTCGGGCAAAGAT
>JBGUTM010000219.1:0-5147 GCA_045133075.1 Alistipes sp.
ACTATGGTGGCCAAAACCACCTTAGTCCTCATTGCTATAAGTTTTACGAAGTTCATAGTCTACTAATTATAGTACTTGTAGAGGTAGATGGCACCCTTACCGCTCTCTGTCGGCGCGTACGTATTGAATGTCTGATTGCTCGATGTCCAGTTGAGCATCATAGTATTCTTGGTGTTGGTTGTCTGGCTTGTTAATGTAGCCTTACCATTGGCAGCAATAGCAATTGCCCACGAGGCACTACTATTAAGGGTCGATGTAACCTTAAGACCGCTGTTGTAGTAGAGGTACTTACTATCGCTATCGCCCTTGAATGCCCAAGTGCCAGGACAGTCGCTGTGACCACTTTCGAGAGTGTACTGCTGCAGGCCCTCAACGCTTGTGATTGTGTTACCCTGAAGTGTGATTGCTGCAGAAGGACGGAAGGTACTGGTGCTCGATTTGCTGCTGATAGCATAATCGAGAGTTCCATCGGGACTCTTACCAGCGATAATAACCTTATCACCTACTGCCAACTCGCTCATATTGGTCACCAAGAACCAACCAACCTTTACAGACGGGTGATTCTGCTGGCCGACAGTCACCGATGCCGAGGTTAAGCCATAGGTGAAGTTGAACTTAGCACTACGCGAGCTACCATTATTAGCCGCAAATGTCGCAGTTGCAGTTGTTGCGTTATCAGTATGAGAGAACGCTACAAAGTCGTAAGCCTCAGCCACTGCACCCTTAATCACGCCATCCGCAGGCAAGAGGTTACCCTCGGTTACCAGGCTAATAGTTGCTGTACCACCCTCATAGCTTACAAGCGGAGTGTCTACCGAAGCATTGAGTCGGTAGTAGCCCTTGTAGTAAGAGGGACACGAAGAGCTACCTCCTGAGCCTTTTGTTGAAGATGTAACAACTGTGGTGACAGTGATAACATCTCCTACATTGAGATCAACGTTGCCCTTTACCAACTCGCCTTTATCAGTATAGAGATACTTGATAGTTGCCAGATTTCCATCCTCGTCTGCAATCTTAAATGCAGCCGATGCAGAGCTTGAGATAGGAATCTCCGTAAGGATACCCGTAAGTTTATAGGTAACATTCTCATCCTTACCCTTGGTAATAAACTCTGCAATCGAGATCTCCATAGGAGCACCCTTCTGCATCAGGTTGAATGTCCACGTTAGATCCTCCTTGCCCTCGTGAGTTGCGGTAATAGTTACTTCAGCCTCGCGAACAGGATCCGTGTTAGGCTCTGCGGTGTAGGTGAGGCAATTCTTTGTAGTATCGTAAGCAACAGTAAGCCAATCGGCATTGTCGCTAACCGAGATTGTCCAGTCGCCAACATAGTTGAATACAACCTCCTCGATTGCAGTTGCAACCGTTGCACCCTCCTCGGCGATTACAACAGGCTTGTCGCTTGCCGGAACGGTAATGTTTGCCGCTACCACGGGGATTGTGCCCTCTGCGCCATCGAGCTTGTAGATGCAAACATCCTTTGCGTAACTGCTTGTGTTGCTGACAAAATAACCACCTGTGTTGTACTTCAAGAAATTGCCCTTGTAATCTCCCTCTGTATTGGTAATAGTAGCCACAGTAGTTTCTGCATCAACCGAGATTGCAAATGAGGTATTCAAATCGTAATAGCTTTGGCTGATAAGATATCCATTGCTTGAAGTATTCGAAACCAGGAACTTCTTTCGAGCCTCATCGTAGAACGAGAAGGTGCCATCTGCCACACCGGTTACCAAAATAAGCTTCTGAACATCGCTACCTCCAAGCATATAGTCATCCAATTTAGAGATATCGACAGCAGCTCGCTTTGCATTTGTTGCTGTTTCGGTGGTGGAGTCACCATATAACTTTGTGCTCAACGCCTTGGCTGCATAATCTTTCACGGCGATAGCCACAATATCGCCCTGCTTCAAAGTCGCAGCGTCACGTACAAGTACCCACTTATCGCTTGCGGTGATACCCGACATATTTACACCAATGCGTGTAACCTGACCGGCCTCGAATATGAGCGACTTCTCGGCAGGGATAGTACCCTTCTTGGCATAGAGAGCCTTATTGGTGAGGACAACAACACCATACTCCTCTCCAGCCTCGAGAGTTGTGGGCAGAACGGTGAAATAGACATCGCCGGTCGAAGAGGTTGCAACCTCCACGCTGCTAACACCCTCGCTAACCTCAAATGCGTGAGGATCCTCTGCAAGGTTGGCGGTAATCTTACCTGCGAGATTCTTGCCATCGGCCATAAATACAACCTTCTCAACGACCTCGCCATCTCCAAGTGAGAGGTTCTTGAGTGTTAGCTTGGCAACGGCTGCCAAACGGGTGAAGCGCATAGGCACCACCTCGGTAGGCTGTGCGTTGGCAGTTACGACCATCGAAACCATAAGGTCGGCATTCGGGTCGTAGCTACCCTCGGCCATAATCTGTGTCGTCGGCAGGGCGAGAGTTACGGCGTTGATATTCTCGGTAGCGACATAACCAGCTTTGGGGTATACGGCAGCATATTTATACTTCACCTGACCCGCATTTGCTACAAATTCGGCATCGATATTTGCCTTGCCGTCTACCTTGCTATAAGTGACCGAGGTGGCCTCAGCCAGAGCATCGGTCTGCTCGAGAACGGCAAAGGTCTCGTTCTCGCCCCAAGAGAACATCGGAACCTCGCCCGAAGTCTCTACCGAAGTACGCGACTCCTCGGCGATAAACTTAACAACAACACTATTTGCGGGTGCATCTGTTGCGAACTCCTCAAAATTGTTTTGGCACGCCACGAGACCCATTGCAGCTGCTGCAATTATGGTCCAAAGTTTCATCATTCGTTTCATGGTCCAATCAATTTTAGAGGTCGTAATCATTGTCGATGTAACTCGAGGCCTGACCCGGTGCGCCTGCCTCTCCATAATTCAGACTCTGGGAAAATCCCTTTTCCACTACCAGCTCCTCTACTTCCAGTGTAGGAACTGAGTAGATTTGTACTCTCTTTTTCATAGCTAACATAACCTGTTTGTTTTGTGTTTATGTGATTAGTATTCTGTTTTTGCCATTTATTATTGTCTGTTCGACACCTTCACGCAGCGAACCGATGCTCCGTAGCAACGAGCTCCGTAGGAGTACCACGCCGCAGCCTCTGCGCCATCCAGAATAGGGTAGACGCCGTAGTAGACCTCATCGAAGGCTACGAACAGCGTTCCTGCCTTGCCGAATCCGTTGGTGCGACTGCCATAGCTCTTGGCCGTCCAGTAGAGCAGTCTCTCGGCGGTCTCGCCGATAAGGCCCGAAACATCGAAGTTGCCTGTGCTGGGGAAGTAGTCGCCATTGCCACCACTCCACGTCCAGCCGAAATCTCCCATTGTCCACTCCTTATTGACATCGGTGCAGGCGTAGCCATCGGGCACCTGGCCAAATGCGTTCTGGGGCGGTACGGCATATCCCGCAGGGCAGGGGTCAAAGAGGGTCTTATATACCTTATTCTGGTCGCTGCTGCCCCACAGATGCGATGCGGACTGCATCATCACTCCGTTAGCATCCATCAAATCCTGTTGCAGATACCAGTCGAAGAGATACTCTCCGATAGGTATATCCACACGACAGCCGAGGAAGGTGGTCGGGTGCTTGAGTGCGTAGTCGATATTTCCCGGGGCGGTGAGGGCTACCGGGGCGGTGAAGCCTGCATAGAGCCACTTCGCCGAGCCGTTACCCACCTGTGTATTGTTTACGTTTACCTGCTCACGAGCCGCCACGATGGCCTCCTGCACACGGTTATACTCCTCTTCGCTCTCGGCAATCTCGAAGTTTTCGTCATAGCGATGTTTCGGCACCTCGAGGTATGGAGCGGACGAGGGAAGGAAGGGCTCCTTGCGGCCCCACTGGTAGAGCAGACCTCGGTTGCTCACCTCGCCTGGGGTATTGCTGCCCGCGCCGAGGTTGCGGCTTTGCCATACAAGACCGTTGGCCGTAGAGTTAGTGATGGGCTCATTGGTGACCCAGATGTGCCAACTCCAAAGTATCGACCCGCTCTTGTCACAGACCGAAATCAGGGCATTGCCCTCGATGGCACCGGTGGTGAAGTATACGGCCTTCTCCTCGGGTGAGTAGATGGGGCTGCCTGAGATGATATCGCAACTGCGGGTCTTGTCACCATCGAAGGTCGCCTCCCACACCAGGTCGGCATACGCCGCATCGTTAATCGCTGCACCAAAGGTGATAAGGTATTGCGAGTTGCCATCGCCGCCATTGCCATTACCCTTGACCGAGGCATCGAAACGATACTCTGTGCCGGTGTGAGCTATGTAGCAGTTGGCCCTGCCCTCGGCCGAGAGGTCGATGGCGGCATCGCCCGACTGCATGAGTTTGAAGCGTGCCTTGGCAGTGTCGTTCTTCTGGCCGGTCACGACCTCGATGACTGCCAGACGGCTTTCGGGGGAGGTGTTCTCGTCAATGAAGAGGGTGAATGAGTTCTCCTCGATGCTGATGTCGAGCCAATCGGCCTCGCAGAGGATATCCCACTCCTCGCGGTTGGTGGCTACAAAAACTCTCTTGATGCCTCCCTCCTTGGCCACTACAGCCGAGGAGGTGGAGAGCTCGACCGAGGCGAAGAGAGTCTCCACGCCATCGAGTGCCGAGGTGTTATCCGAGCAGCCGGCAATCATCATCATTGCTGCTGCCATAAAACCATATATCGTGTGATAAATCTTCATAATCTTCTTCGTATTGCTGCTTTATCTCCAGGTTGAGGGCATTGTTGCGTAGTCTGACAATCCGGTGCATCCGGCGAAACACTCGGTATGAGCCGAAGTGTTGATCGGAGCGTTCGGGAAGGCATCTCCACGCTCACGCTCGTAGAGGTGTATGCGGTTCTCGCTGCCGTCAGCGGCGGTAATCACGGTGTAGGGTGACTCGCCCGAGAGTGCCGAACAACCCTTGAAGCAGGCGTCTATGTAGTTTATGCGGCGCACCGTGTCGAAGAGCTCTGCGGGCAGACTTTTAAGTGCCGAGCAACCCATAAAACACTTCGAGAACTTGATGCTCGAGGTCTTGGTGCCGATAGCCGAGAAGAGCCCTGCGGGCAGAGACTCCAACGAAGTACATCCCGAGAACGTGCGCCCAAAGTCGGTAATTGCGGGCATATTCGCAAACAGAGCCTCGGGGAT
>JBGUTM010000220.1:0-6341 GCA_045133075.1 Alistipes sp.
GTAGACATTGTTGCCATCCCCCTCGAACTGGAGGACGACATCCACGATATGCTCCAAAATCTTGGGGCCGGCGATGGTGCCATCTTTGGTGATGTGGCCAATGATGAATATCGAGGTACCACTGCTCTTGGCATACTTGAGCAGGGTGGCGGCACACTCACGAATCTGCGATACGCTACCTGCTGATGAGTCTATAAGGTCGGTGTAGATGGTCTGAATGGAGTCGATAACCACAAAGTCGGGCTGCAACTCCTCGATTTGAGCAACGATATTTTCGAGCAGGGTCTCGGTGTAGACTATACACTCCTCGTTGCCGATGCCGATACGCGAAGCTCTGAGTTTAATCTGCTCGGCAGACTCCTCGCCCGAGACATAAAGACATCGCAGACCGTTGGCTGTCAGGGCAATCTGCAGTGAGAGTGTCGATTTTCCGATGCCAGGCTCTCCGCCTAACAGAATCAACGACCCGGGGACCATTCCGCCTCCCAGCACACGGTTTACCTCGCTATTGCCGAGGTCGATACGGCGGTTGTCGCTACGCTCGATCTCGCTCACACGCTGCGGGCGTGAGGTGGGGATATTGGCTATGGATGCCGCCACCGAGTGGTTCTCCTTCGAGATTACCTCCTCGGTGAAGCTGTTCCACTCGCCACACGAGGGACAACGTCCGAGCCACTTGGGCGCCTCGAAACCGCAGTTTTTACAGAAATATGCCTTCTTGACCTTTGCCATAGTCGTTAGGTGCTATTTGATGAAGAATCGGTAGATGTCGTTGCCGTTGGCGTAGAGGAGCAGGGCAAAGAGTATTGCCAGACCCACATACTGTGCAATCTCGAGGAACTTGTCACTCGGCTTGCGGCGTGTGATCATCTCCCAGAGGGTGAAGAGCGAGTGGCCGCCATCCAATCCCGGAATGGGAATGATATTCATCACCGCGAGGATTATCGAGAGGAATGCCGTGGTGTTCCAGAACGAGAGCCAATTCCACTCGCCTGGGAAGATGCTACCAATGGAGATAAATCCTCCAAGGCTCTTATACATCTCGGTCTTGGGCTGGAATATCATCTTTAGCTGCTGCCAATAACCTTTGAGTTGCTTGACGGTAAGGCGGGCACCTGCCGGTATAGACTCCCAGAACGAGTAGTGGCGGGTGCGTAGCTCAAAGGGCGGTGCCATAATAATTCCGATGCGACCATCCTCACTTACGGGCAGGGTAACCTCCACCGTGCCACCCTGACGCTCGATGTCGAGGGTAGCCTCTGTGCCCTTGCACTCGGCAAGCATCTCCTTAATATGCACGGCATCGTTTGTCGGAGTGCCATTCACACCCTTGATTCTGTCGCCTGCAAGAATGCCGGCCTCGCGAGCTGCATCAAAATCAATGCTCTCGACAATCATCGGTACCACGGGCGCATACAGATCTTTGAACTCTTCGTTGTTGCGCATCTCGAGCAACTGCTCATAGGGGATGGTGAACTCGTGGCGCAGACCTCCGCGCTCGACAACTACTGTGCGGTCATCGTCCGATATGACCAGCGCATTGAGAATCTCGTTTACGTTATCAATCTCTTTGCCCTCGATAGTAATAATCTTGTCGCCATCCACAAAGCCCATTTGCTCGGCAGTGGTGTTGAAGTTGTAGCCCCACTTCACATCCTCGTTTGCCAGGTAGCTGCTACCCCAGGTGTACGAAATGCCGCAATAGATCATAAAGGCAAGCACCATATTCATCACCACGCCTGCAATCATAACCATAAAACGCTGCCATGCTGGCTTGGCGCGGAACTCCCACGGCTGCACGGGTTGCTTCATCTGCTCGGTATCCATCGACTCGTCAATCATACCGGCAATCTTGACATAACCGCCCAGCGGAATCCATCCCAGACCATACTCTGTATCGCCTCGCTTAAATTTGAAGAGTGAGAACCACGGGTCGAAGAATATGTAGAATTTCTCGACACGAATCTTGAAGATGCGAGCCACGATAAAGTGTCCGAACTCGTGAATTGCAACCAGGAGCGAAAGGCTCATAAAGAGTTGCACGATCTTGATAAAAATTTCCATCTTATGTTTTTTCTTTATTTTTTCGAAATAGGGATTATCTTACTGTTATGTGGTAGCAGAACTGTTTGCGTTCGATTTTGACATAGCAACGGCCTTCCTTGCGCAAATCGTGCAGGGTTTGTGCCAATGCCAGACGCAACTCGTAGTCATCACGCGGTTTTACCTCATCGGCGCCGAAACGTACATAGGAGATGTCGATGGTCGTGCCGTAGCGGTGGCACGATGCTGCCGAGGCGTTGCCATTGACCTTGCGCAACTTTTTTACATCCTCATCCGTGCGCAGAACACTCGTTACCATAAATTGAGTCTTCGACTGAGTCTTCTCCTGGAACGATTTGGCAATATCATCGAGCAACTCCTTAACCTTCGGTACAACGTATGGTGCGGAGTAGTCCAGGTCGCGCACGATATATTTCGAGTTGGTCGATATGTGTACCAGTTTGCGATTGCGGTGCAGCTTTTTGTACTTGGCCTCAATCTCTGCCTGCGACTCGAAGGGAGGCTGTCCATTTCGGATGGCAGCTTCGCGCTGTTTGTGCTGCATATCGTTGAATGTCCTCTCGTATTGGCTCGGCTTGCCAGTCAGCGGTACATACTTCTCATCCGCCCGTGAGATAAGACCACATAGCAGTATGGTGGCGCATATCGGCACAATCTGCAATGCCATACTGTGAAATGCCACCTTACGGATTCCCTTGTGGATTTTGTAGGTGAAGATAATGGCTCCGACTATGTATGCTGCGATGAGGAGATATAGCAGAAACCACACCGCCAGCGGGATGTTGAAGTAGAGATAGGTGCGATGCAGAGCCCAGCCTGTGATTGCCAGGCAGAGCAGTGTCACTGCGTAATATCCGGCTTTGATTATAAATTTACGCTTGTCGATTCCTCTGATATCCATACTCTCTGCTGATATTATAACTTCAAGAACTCTTGAGCCAAAGCTCGCGATTCGGCATTGCTCTGGGCATACTCCTCAAGGGTCGGTGTTGCGACAAAATGAGACTTCGCCAACGCATACTCGATGCTCTTTACGATGTCGGTATAGCGACATTTACCTGCCAGGAATGTGGCCACAGCAACCTCGTTAGCTCCGTTCATCGTACAAGCTGCCGTACCCTTGCGGCGCAGACAATCGTAGGCGATGTCGAGTGCCGGGTACTTTATGCGATCCACCTCGCGGAACGAAAGGGTGGGGTGGTCGGCAAAGTTGAAACGTTCCGAGGGACGCACGGCACGTTCGGGGAACATCAGAGCCAGACTGATGGGGATGTGCATATCGGGGGTGCCGAGTTGGGCTTTGAGTGCGCCATCCTCGAACTCCACCAGTGAGTGAACTATCGCCTCGGGGTGGAGAATCACAGATATCTGCTCTGCGCCCACACCGAAGAGGTGGTGAGCCTCGATAACCTCGAAGCCTTTGTTTACGAGTGTTGCCGAGTCGATGGTGATCTTGGCACCCATCGACCAGAGAGGGTGCTTGAGAGCCTGCGCAGGGGTTACATCCTCCAACGCTTCGCGCGGAAGGTCGCGGAAGGCTCCACCACTGCAGGTGATAATCAGACGGCGCAGGGGCGACTGTTCGCCCATCAGACATTGGAATATGGCCGAGTGCTCCGAGTCTATGGGCAGGATGGGTACCTTGTGCTCGAGAGCCATCGGCATAATCATCTCACCGGCCACCACAAGGCTCTCCTTGTTTGCCAGGGCTACCTTTTTGCCACTTTCGATGGCTCTCACGGTCGGAATCATTCCTGCGTATCCGACCAGGGCATTTACGACCGTATCGACCTGTGAGTTGCATACAGCCTCCTCTACCGAGTGTTCGCCGGCGAAGACCTTGACATCTGTTGCGGCGAGAGCCTCCTTCAGATGGGTGTAGAATTGTTCATCGGCGATGACCACGCTGTCGGCGTCAAACTCCATGGCCTGACGTGCCAGTAGCTCCCAGTTGCGATGGGCGGTGAGGGTTACGACCTCAAATCGGTCGGGGTTCTCGCGCACGATGTCGAGCGTCTGCACGCCTATCGAGCCGGTCGAACCAAGTATTGCGAGTTTCTCCTGTTTCATCTGCTAAAAAACGATATATCCTTCGGGGTCAACGGCCTTGCCGCCACTCCATAGTTCGAGTTCAAAGTTGTTGCTGCCATCGGGAGCTGGGGTTTCGGCAGAGTGGCCTATAACCTCTCCACTGCGGATTACCTGACCCTTTTTGACGATTGTCTGCGACAGATTTTTGTATACCGATATCAGTCCGTTGGGGTGTTGAATCTCCACGATGTTAGCATTGTTGGGTGTCCATACGGCGGTGAGTACAGTGCCATCGGTTATGGCAGTTACCTGAGCCATTGCCGCCGAGGCCATACGTATTCCGTAGATTCCCTCTCGCAGGTTGAAGTGGGTGGTGATTATGCCCTCGATGGGTACGACCATTTCGATATTGTCGCGCACCGATGAAGTTGAGCGGATTGTGGTGTGGAGGCCGTACTCGCCGTCACCCTCCATCTGGGCGCGTAGCAGTGAATCCTCGAGAGAGGGGAGTATGAGCATTTTTGCTCGGTGTACGCTATCGGTGGCTATTGTTGTGCGCACGGCGGGAGTTTTGCCGTTCATTATCAGCGAGATGTTGTCGTTGTAGATGAGCATCTCGTTCATTCTGCGCTCGATGGAGTCCAGACGCATCACGCTCTCCATCAGGCTCTCGCGCGAGCGTGCGGCATTGCTCTTGTACCCGGGCAGGAACTCCACTATGGGGGTGTAGGCCACCAGCAGGAGCACGATGGCAAAGATGAGGAAAATCAGGGCAGTGATGCCGGCCAGGGCACCTGCGGGTGATATCAGGACGTGCCACTCCTCGTTGCGCTCCTCCACGCCGAGCATGCTAAATCGGCGCTTGCGCATTGCACTTTTCCACCACGAGGATATAGATGTTATCAACTTCATACCTATATATTATTACGCAAAGATATGTAATTTTGTCGAATAACCACCATTTAGGGTCAAAAAAGAGGGTCTGCTACAACCTTTAAGTTGCGCAGCCCCTAAAACCATAAGCGTAAGGGTTACTCCTCCCAGCCGCCTACATCGCCATCGATTGAGATGTCGATCTTCTCCTGATCGGGCGAGGTGTTGAGGGTCACGGTCACAGTGTGCTGCATACCCGGGCGGAACGACATCGAGTAGTTGAGCAGGTAGGCAATACCCTCCATGGTTACCTCCACGAGGGGAGTTGAACGCTCGATAAACTGCGGCACGATGATAGCCTCGAAGGTGTCGCCATCGACCTGATGCATCTTGATAGTCTTCACATCGCTGTAGAGATACTTCTCGAGCGAGCCTATGCGCCAATTCACGCGTGCAGTTGTAGCGGTGTTGTAGATGTGTACCTCGATATTCTTGGGGAGCTCGCCCTCGTACTCTACGCCACGCACAATCTCTACCTTCAGGCGCGAGAGCATATGGTGGAATGCGAGGTGTACTGCGCCATCCTCTTTTGATACCTTCTCGGCCTTGGCCCACATCAGGTCCGAAGCCTCATATCCACCCAATGCCTCGGGTGTGCTGTCGACCGACTGGTCAGTTGCTACGTTGAAGAGGATGTCCTCCAATGCTCCGAGCTCCTGGCGGGGGTAGAATCCGTAGAAGTCGCACGGATTTTCGCTCCAGTAGAGCGAGCGGGCGGGTACCCAGGCAGAGCCGTTGTATGTCACTTCCTCATTGTTGAGGTAGTTGCCTGCGATTTGCAGGTCGGCGACCTCTTCGCCATTGTACTCTACGGCGTAGAGGCTAATTTTGTCGCCCTCTTCGAAGTCGGTGAGGGTTGCGCGAGTGCCCATCGAGGCCTCGATACGTATTTTGTTGGGGTCGAAGTTCTGACCGCCGGTATCAACCTTGTCGCAACCCACTGCCAACAGCAGCAGGGTTGCAATGCCTATATATTTTTTCATAATTTTCATACATTCAATTGTCAATTATCAATTATCGCAACTCCGGTTTTTGACCCATAAACTTCGGAGCCATCTGCTTACCGGCGCCAGTAAGTGTTACAGCATTATCTTTGACTGACAGTTGTGTTGAGCCTGTGATATTACCCTGCGAATCAAGCACATCGTTTGCATAGAAATCATTGATATTAAACTGCTGACCAGCGTATTTCATTATGCGTTCCACGATTGCTTGACGGGAAATAGCAGAGAAGTAAGGGATATTATTATTCATACACGAATTAGGGTCTGAACGGTAAACGCCTCGTGTGTGATAGTAACCACCCTCATACA
>JBGUTM010000221.1:0-1321 GCA_045133075.1 Alistipes sp.
ATCTTGTGATCCACCTCGCTCAACATCACTGTTGAGTGCACCTGACAGCCCTTTAACTTGGGTAGCTGGTCGAGGGCCTTACGACAATCCTCATCGTGGTTACTCAGAAGCGACAATGCCACCAGCACCTCGTCAGTATGCAGTCGCGGATTGTGTCCGTGCAGATACTCTACTTTGGTCTTCTGTATCGGCGAAATGAGATTCTCAGCAATAAGTTTCTTGTCGTGAGGGATGCCCGCCAGGTATTTCGTGGCATTAAGCAGCAGCGCAGCACTCGGGCCGAGCAGTGAGCTGGTACGAGAGGTGATGATTGTTCCATCGTGCAACTCGATGGCCGCAGCACCTCCACCACACTCCTCCTGCTTGCGATGAGCAGCAACGGTCGTCTGACGGAAGTCGGTGGTGAGCTTCGCCTGCTTCATTATCAGCGCAATCTTGTTCACCTCGTGCTCGTTACTACCCTTCTCTGCGAGTTTACATAGCGCGTAGTAGTAACGGCGAATAATCTCCTCTTGGGCGGCCTTGCAGCACACCTCCTCATCCGAGATGCAATAACCAATCATATTAACACCCATATCGGTTGGCGACTTGTAGGGGCTCTCGCCATAGATACCTTCGAAGATGGCATTCAATACGGGGAATATCTCGATATCGCGATTGTAATTCACTGCGATACTGCCGTATGCCTCCAGGTGGAACGGGTCGATCATATTGACATCGTTCAAGTCGGCAGTAGCAGCCTCATAGGCCATATTTACCGGGTGTTTGAGGGATAGATTCCATACCGGGAAGGTCTCAAACTTGGCATATCCGGCCTTCTGTCCGCGGCGGTTCTCCTGATAGAGTTGGCTCAGGCATACGGCCATCTTGCCGCTACCGGGGCCCGGAGCCGTAACGATAACCAGCGGGCGCGAGGTCTCGACAAAGTCATTCTTACCGAAGCCCTCATCCGAGTCAATCAGAGCCACATTATTGGGATAGCCCTCGATGGTATAGTGGTAGTAGACCTTGATGCCCAGACGCTCCAGACGCTGACGATAGGCATCGGCACTCGCCTGTCCGTTGTAGTGGGTTATAACCACTCCACCAACATAAAGACCTGCATTCTCAAACTCGCCGCGCAGACGCAGCACATCCTCATCGTAGGTGATCCCCAGGTCGCTACGCATCTTATTCTTCTCGATATCCATCGCACTGATGACGGTGATTATCTCGGCATAGTCAGCCAGCTGTGTGAGCATCCGCAACTTACTGTCGGGCAAGAATCCCGGCAGTACGCGACTTGCGTGGTTGTCGTCAAAGAGCTTGCCTCCAAACTCGA
>JBGUTM010000222.1:0-4280 GCA_045133075.1 Alistipes sp.
TCTGGAGAGCGATATGAACCAGATGAAGCCACAGGAGTTCGATGTTGCGGCTTTGGCGAAGGAGATTGCCGACCAGAGCGAGTTCGAGGCGCAGAAGAAGGAGATTAAACTTATGGTGCGCGGTGCCGAGCATCTACCCTCTCAGTTCCGTGTGGTGGCCGACAAACACTTTATCGGCCAGGTGCTTATTAATCTGGTTATAAACTCCATACGCTACGGCAAGAAGGGCGGCGAAACCATCATCCGCTTCCGTGATATGATGGACAAGATTCTGGTCGAGGTCGAGGATAATGGTCTGGGTATCGCTAAGGAGGATACGCAGCGCATCTTCGAGCGTTTTTACCGTACCGATAAGGGTCGCTCACGTGAGCAGGGCGGCACGGGTCTGGGTCTGGCTATCGTTAAGCATATCATCGAGGCCCACGGTGAGCGCGTGTCCGTGCGTAGCGAGCTGGGCAAGGGCAGTACCTTTGCTTTCACGCTGAAGAAGGCGGCTCGTGAGAGTGTAAAACAATAAACGAGGGGCTGTAAAATAATAACGAGGGGCTGTGAAATAATAAACGAGGAGCTGTAAAAATAATAAATGAGGGTATGGCCTCGTTGTAAACCCAAACAGAAGAGATGATTCAAAATTTGGCGATAGTCTGGGATTTTAATCCCGTAATGTTTTCGCTCGGCACGCTCGAGATTCGCTACTATGGTTTGATGTGGGCGTTGGCGTTGCTGCTTGGCGGGTGGTTTTTCGGCAACTTCTGCAAGAGGGAGGGGTTGAAGCCCGAACTTGCCGACTCGATATTTGTCTATGGAGCATTGGCTACGGTTATCGGTGCGCGTGTGGGGCACTGCCTATTCTACGAGCCCGACTACTATCTGCTCAAGCCGTGGGCTATCATCACCGAGATTCGTAATGGCGGAATGGCCAGCCACGGAGCAGCTGTGGGTCTGCTGGTGGGTTTGTGGCTCTTCTCGCGCAAAAATAAGATGCCCTATATCTGGTCGCTCGACCGAATTATGATTCCGGTGGGTATCGGAGGTGCGATTGTGCGCCTGGGAAACCTCTTCAACTCGGAGATTGTGGGTTGTGTTACCGATGTGCCGTGGGCATTCAAGTTTGTGAGACTATTCCCTGCGGGCATGGCTGTTGAGAGTATACCTGCACAACACCCCACCCAACTCTATGAGGCACTCTGCTACACGCTGACGTTTGCGGTGTTGGCATACCTCTACTATGCGAAGGATTTGGGTCGTAGACGTCCCGGATTACTCTTCGGTATAGGTTTGCAGGGTATCTTCCTGACCCGCTTCTGTATAGAGTTCATCAAGTTGGAACAGGAGGCCTTTGAGAAGGGATTGGCACTCGATATGGGCCAGATTTTGAGTATTCCGTTCATTCTGCTCGGCGCATACATAATCTACCGTGCGCTGTCGAAGCCTGAGGTGGAGCTTGAGAAGGTAAAGTCTAAGGATACATCCGCAATGCCCTCGACAGAGAAGAGGAGCAAAAAGAGAAAAGTGAAATGGTAAACGAGATAAATAAAATAGTCTATAATCTGCTGATGTCCGACCGCGAGGTCTGCATTGGCGGTGTCGGAACGCTCTTTGTCGTGCGTTACGCGGCATATCGCACCTCGCGCAAGAGCTTGATGCCTCCCTATCGTATTGTGACTTTTACGGCCGAAGAACGTGGCGTGTTGCTTGAGGAGGAGATCGCCCGCACGGCGGGTGCAGATGCCCAGAAGGCACACGAGCTCTTCGAGAGTTGGATTTTGGCAGTGGTCGATGGCGATACCCTTAAAATAGAGGGGGTGGGCTCTCTGCGTAACGATAAGTTTACCGCCGAGGAGTCGTTCCTTGCGGACCTCAATCCGCAGGGCCGTGCTCCGATAAGGCTCAAGCCGAAGGCCAATGTGGGATTGTATGTTTTTGCCTCGTTGTGTATGCTCTTTGCGGTGGCCGTGGCCGGATTCCTCTATGTCGATAATAACGATATCGAACTCTTTGGAGGTAGGAATGACGCCGTGGCCGAGGTGGCTGTTGATGAGGTAGCCAAGCCCATAGCGCAGGAGGTGGTTCCCGTAGTCGAGCAGGTCGATTCGGCAAAGGTTGAGTTGCCGCAGGCTGTGCAGCCGGAGGTTGCCGAGCCACAGGTGGCACAACCGCAGGTTGTGACGGAGAGCGTAGCCTCGGGAGAGATTCTCTCAACCGTGTCGGGACGCAGTTATGTCGTTTTGGGTGTCTTCTCGACTCCCGAGAATGCCGATAAGGCTATCCGTCAGGCGTGCAAGCGAGATGGTGGCGTGCAGTGTGCAGTCTACCACTACGGTAGCAAATATATGGTTGCCCTCTACGATGCCCCGAGCCGTAGCGAGTGTCAGGAGTATGCGCGTTCGCTGGGTGATGCGTTCAAGGATTTGTGGGTTTATTCGCGTAAGTAGATGTCCGTAGCCCAAGTTATAGCCAAAGTTGTTGATGCCCTATATATCAAACCCGTATCGGCAATCGTTCCGCATCAGTTGTGGCGATACGGCGTTTGTGGAGTTGCTAATATGGTTCTCGACTCGATTTGGTACTTTCTGATTTACCACTTCGTTGTCTGCAAGCAGTTTGTGGATTTGGGCTTTTGGGTCATCTCTCCCCATATTGCAGCACTTATTTTGGTCTTCCCGATAACCTTCTTTACGGGATTCTGGCTCAATCGAAATGTGGCCTTCAGAGCCTCGGTAATGCCTCGTGGAGGCCAGCTGTGGCGCTATGCTCTATCGGTTGCGGGTGCAATTGTGATAAACTACGTTGCGATGAAGGTTCTGGTCGAGGTGTGTGGCCTATGGCCCACGCCCGCAAAAGTCGTGACTACGGTTATCTCTTCGATTTACAGCTTTCTGGTTGCCAAGTTCTACACCTTCCGCAAGGCGTAGCTCCATACCCCTTTCGTCTGGCAAAAATTCTGTTTTGCTCACTTCGTGAGAAAAAATAACACAAAGAGTTCGAAAAATTCCCAAATTTTGTTATCTTTGTGCCACGGTGTGCATATATTGCAAACGAATACAGTTAACAATACACAAATAACAGTTACTTAAACAGTATTAAAACTATGATTTATTCACACGAAGTGCAACAAATGTGTTGCGTGAAGAAGGGTGCAAATCATCCTTCGGCTCCGATTCCCGAAGAGGGTAAATGGGTTAGAGCCAAAGAGGTTACCGACATCTCGGGTCTTACTCACGGTGTGGGTTGGTGCGCTCCCCAGCAGGGTGCTTGCAAACTTACGCTCAACGTGAAGAACGGCGTAATCGAGGAGGCTCTGGTTGAGACTCTCGGTTGCTCGGGTATGACTCACTCGGCCGCTATGGCTTCGGAGATTCTCCCCGGCAAGACCATTCTCGAGGCTCTGAATACCGACCTGGTATGTGACGCTATCAACACCGCTATGCGCGAGCTGTTCCTCCAGATTGTTTACGGTCGTACACAGTCGGCTTTCTCGGAGGGCGGTCTGGTTATCGGTGCATCGCTCGAGGATCTCGGTAAGGGTCTGCGTACCCAGACCGGTACTATGTTCGGCACCAAGGCAAAGGGTACTCGCTACCTCGAGATGGCTGAGGGTTACTGTACTCGTATGGCTCTCGATGCTGACGATCAGGTTATCGGCTACGAGTTCGTTCATCTCGGAAAGGTTATGGAGATGGTTAAGAATGGCGTTGATGCTAACGAGGCTATCGAGAAGGCAAAGGGTACTTATGGCCGCTTTAAGGATGCCGTTAAGTATATTGATCCCCGTAAAGAGTAATCCATATTGTTAAACCATTAAACGAATCGAAAATTATGGCATTATTTGAGAGCTTTGAGCGCAGAATTGATAAGATTAACGCTGCGCTTGCACAATATGGAATTGGTAGCATCGAGGAGGCAAAGGCAATCTGCGATGAGAAGGGTCTGGATCCTTACAAGATGTGTGAGGAGACTCAGCCTATCTGCTTCGAGAATGCAAAGTGGGCTTACGTTGTAGGTGCCGCTATCGCAATCAAGAAGGGTTGTACTTCGGCTGCTGATGCTGCAGAGGCTATCGGTGAGGGTCTTCAGGCGTTCTGTATCCCCGGATCGGTTGCTGACGATCGTAAGGTAGGTATCGGCCACGGTAACCTCGCTGCTCGTCTGCTCCGCGAGGAGACCAAGTGCTTCGCATTCCTCGCAGGTCACGAGTCGTTCGCTGCTGCTGAGGGTGCAATTAAGATTGCCGAGATGGCAAATAAGGTACGTACTACCCCGCTGCGCGTGATTCTGAA
>JBGUTM010000223.1:0-12915 GCA_045133075.1 Alistipes sp.
GAAAACTCGCAGGCTAGCGAGCGCACACAGATACTTATGGATATGGCCAATATGGTTGGCGGTATCGTTATCGGCACGGGCGACCTGAGTGAGGCGGCCCTCGGCTGGGCAACATACAACGGCGATTCGATGTCGATGTATAACGTAAACTGCTCGATTCCGAAGACTCTGGTGCGTAAACTCGTTGAGTGGAGAGCCGACAATGACTCTAACGATAAGGTACGGGCAACACTGCACGATATAGTGGCTACGCCCGTAAGTCCCGAACTGTTGCCGGCTGACAAGGATGGTAACATCTCCCAGAAGACCGAGGATTTGGTGGGCCCCTACGCCCTGCACGACTTCTTTATCTACAACTTCCTGCGCAATGGTTTCTCGCCCGCCAAGATTGAGTTTTTGGCGTGCCGAGCCTTTGATGGAGAGTTCTCGGCCGAGGATATTCACCACTGGCTGCAGACCTTCCTGCGCCGATTCTTCTCGCAACAGTTCAAGCGTTCGGCAGCACCCGATGGCCCGAAGGTCGGCTCGGTATCACTCTCTCCCCGAGGCGATTTGAGAATGCCCTCGGATGCAGTTGTGGCAGAGTGGCTGAAATAGAGCCTTGGGACAACAAAAAAAAACGGTATGGCGTTACACCATACCGTTTTTTTGTTTCGTTGCTACCAATTAGTTCAGCGTAGGCAGGAACGAGTACTCCTTCGAGTAGCGAAGCATCTGGTCAACATAGCTCTCGCCATAGACAACCTCGACATCTACGATCTGGCCATCCTTCTCAACCAAACGATACTCGGGATTGACAAATCCGCCATAGGGCTCGATATTCAGAGCACCGTAACGCTCCAAAACCTCAGCGTGGAGTGCGGGGTCAATCTTCACGGCATAAGCCTCAACCAACTCCTTACCGGCCTGGTAGTCGCCCTCCGACTTGATGCGCTGCACCTCATAGAGCATCTTGCCGAGCAGGTCACGGAACTTATCGAAGTCGTTGATCACAACATAGCTCTTGCCGTCCTGCTTAACCCACTCGATTACGTTGTCGGCCTTACCCTGCTCGTAGCACCACTCGGCGATGAGCTTGCGGTTACGCATATGCGACTCCTCGACATTCTTGCCAAGCTCGATACGCGAGAACTGGGTCATCATACCATTCATCACATACGAAGCATATTGAGCCTTTGCCACATCGAGCGAGGGGATAAGACCAATCTCAACCATCTTGGGATCACCCAGATAGTAGAGACCGAACAGGTCGGCGCGAGTCTCCTCGAGGGTCGAGGTATAGGTTCCCAGCTCGCCTCCCTTCACACCGGGAGCCAACTGACCCGAACCGTGACCAAGGCACTCGTGCAGGTCGGTGTGGAGGTCATCGGCCAACTTACCGTACTTCTCCATACGCTCGCGGTCCTCGGCACGAAGTACAAACTCCTCGGCAAAGCCGTTACCCTGCGCAGCCTTCTTGTATGCGAAGGTGATATTGTCGATGGTCACCGACTTGGAGCCATACTCCTTGCGAATCCAGTCGGCATTGGGGAGGTTGATACCGATGGGGGTTGCGGGATAGCAGTCACCACCGAGCATAGCCACGGTGATAACCTTTGCCGACACACCCTTAACGACCTCCTTGCGATATGCGGGGTTGATGGGCGAGTTATCCTCGAACCACTGTGCATTAGCCGAGATAACCTCGGTACGGTGGCAAGCCTCCTCATCGCGGAAGTTCACGATAGACTCCCACGAAGCCTTGCGGCCAAGGGGATCGCCATAATCCTCGATAAAGCCGTTCACAAAGTCCACATTCGAGACGGTATCCTGCACCCACTTGATATTGTAGTCATCGAACTGGCGCAGGTCGCCCGACTTATAGTACTTAACCAGCGAGTTGATAATAGCCTTCTGGGGCTCAGCGGCAACACCTTCGGCCTTCTCGAGCCACTCAACGATGCGGTCGATGGCTGCCGAGTACATACCACCCGACTTCCACACCTTCTCGACAACCTTGCCATTCTCCTTCACCAGCTTCGAGTTAAGACCATAGGAGATGGGGCGGGGGTCATTGACCGAGGCCATCTTCTTGTAGAACTTTTCAACCTCTTTCTGGGTTACACCCTCATAGTAGTTATTCGCCGAAGCGGTGATAACATCAATACCTGCGGTCTGGTTGAGAGCCGATGCATAGAGGTTTTCATCAAATATGACGGGGATAATAACCTCTTTGAGGGCCTCTACCGAGCCGAACTCCTGCGGCAACTTCTCGGCGGGCACGGCAGAGAGCAACTGCTCGAAATACTCCTGCGAGAATGCAGGCTTGAACTTATCCTTCGAGTAGTGGTGGTGGATACCGTTGGCAAACCACACCTTCTTGAGGTAGGTCTCCAGAGCCTTCCACTCCTCGCACTCGCGGCAACCCTCGTGTGAGGTGTAGATAGCCTCCAACGTGCGGCGCACGGCGAGGTTATACTTAAAGTTCTGGTCGAACATAATGTCACGACCACACTTTGCAGCCTCCGAGAGGTAGTAAATCAAAATCTTCTCCTGCAGGGGCAACTCCTCGAAGCCCGGCACCTCATAGCGGATAACCTTGATATCGTCAAAGCGATCCACAACCCACGCTTTCTCCTCGTTCTGCTGTCCGCAAGAAGAGAGCATCGCGGCAAAAATTCCCATAATTGTTACACTAAAAATTCCTTTCATCACTTATTCGGTTAAAAATTATGCGCAAATTTATACAAAAATAACGAAACCCCGACCATCGTATTCGAATTATTGTATAACTTTGCCACACCAAAACGGAACAAGAGTAATGAAGATAGCAAAAACCGTCAGCGAATTGCGTGCCGCACTCGAGAATATGGGTGAGGGCGCAGTAGGTTTTGTCCCCACGATGGGCGCGCTGCACGAAGGTCACATATCATTGGTAAAGTTGGCTCGCCACCAGTGCGCAAAGTGTGTGGTGAGCGTCTTTGTAAACCCCACACAGTTTAACGATAAGAACGATCTGAAACACTACCCCCGCACTCCCGAGGCCGATGCGGCACTGCTCGAGGCTGCAGGTGTGGATGTAGTATTTATGCCCTCGGTCGAGGAGGTATACCCCGAGCCTGACACACGTCAGTTCGACTTCGGACAGATCGATAAGGTTATGGAGGGTGCCACCCGCCCGGGACACTTCAACGGCGTGGCACAGGTAGTAAGTCGTCTATTCGACCTGGTACAGCCCGACAAGGCCTACTTCGGAGAGAAAGATTTCCAGCAGATTGCCGTCATCAAGGCTATGGTCGAGCAACTCGCACTGAAGGTCGAGATTGTCGAGTGTCCGATTGTTCGCGGCGAGGATGGATTGGCACTCTCTTCGCGCAACACCCTGCTCGATGACGAGCATCGCGCTGCCGCACCCCATATCTACCGAGTGCTGAACGCCGCAACCGAGAAGATTGGTCAGATGACCCCCGCCGAACTGACCGTTTGGGTGGAGAATGAAATTAACTCTAACGCACATTTGAAAGTTATATATTTTCAGGCTGTGGATGCCCGCTCGATGCAGCAGGTAGGCTCGTGGGACGAGGCCGAGCGAGTGCAGGGTTGCGTGGCAGTGCAGGCCGGCAATGTAAGACTTATTGACAACATCAAACTTAAATAAGCGATGAAAATCGAAGTTCTCAAATCGAAAATCCACCGCGTAACCGTTACGCAGGCAAACCTTAACTACGTTGGCAGCATCACTGTCGATGAGGCTCTGCTCGAGGCAGCCAATATGATTGAGGGAGAGAAGGTTCAGGTGCTGAATGTCACCAATGGAGAGCGACTTGAAACATACATCATAAAGGGTGAGCGCGGCAGTGGCGTAATCTGCCTGAATGGAGCCGCGGCGCACAAAGCTTCGGAGGGTGATATCGTAATCCTCGTGTCGTATGCTCTGCTCGACTTCGAGGAGGCCAAGAGCTTCAAACCGTGGGTCATCTTCCCCGACACGGCGACCAACAAGCTTGTAAAATAGCTCTACCCTACACATATAATATATAAGTGGTGGAGATATTCTTGGCGATAATGGCAGTTACGCTCGCAGTGATTGGTGCTGTGGGTTGCATTGTGCCTATTCTGCCGGGAGTGGTCTTGAGCTATGGAGGTCTGCTCTGCGCCTTCTTCCGCGAGGGATCTGCCCTGTCACCTACATTGCTATGGATCTGGCTGGCAGTTGTGGTTGTAGTGTCACTCGTAGATTACTTCCTCCCAGCCTATATGACCAAAATCTTCGGTGGTAGCCGACCCGCCACCATCGGTGCCACCATCGGTGCTGTATGTGGCTTCTTCTTCGGTCCCATAGGCATCATCATCGGTCCCTTTGTGGGTGCCGTTATCGGTGAGTTGATGCACAATCGCGATGACCTCAACCGCGCAATCAAGGTCGGTTTTGGCTCGTTCCTCTCATTTATCGTGGGCACCGGCATCAAACTTATGGCTGCCAGCGGTATACTTATCTACATTTGCCGCGACATTTTTTTCAAATAACTATCATTTTAGGCAATAAATCGCTGTTCCACACGTTTTTTTGTCGAAAAAATTTTGCGGGGGGGGGAATATTCTATCTTTGCCCCAGGAACAGAAACAAACTATCATAAAACTTAAAAGATGAAAAGGTTTTTGACCATCGTGGCGATTGTCGTTGCACTCTGCGCCACTGCGTGTTCGGAGTACCACTATGAGAAGGTTGCCGGAGACCCTCTCAAGACCCGAATCTACACGCTTGACAACGGATTGAAGGTCTATATGACCGTTAATCGCGAGACTCCGCGCATCCAGACCTACATCGCCGTGAAGGTCGGCGCAAAGAACGACCCTGCCGAGACTACCGGTCTGGCACACTATTTCGAGCACTTGATGTTCAAGGGTACCGAGCGTTTCGGCACCTCGGACTACGAGGCCGAGAAGCCGCTGCTCGAGAAGATCGAGCTGCTCTTTGATCTCTACCGTAGCACTGAAGACCCCGCTGAGCGCAAGGAGCTCTATGCCCTTATCGACAGCATCTCGCAGGAGGCTTCGAAGTATGCCATCCCCAACGAGTACGACAAGTTGATGTCGGCAATCGGAGCTTCGGGAACCAACGCCTGGACATCTTTTGACGAGACGGTATACACCGAGGACATCCCCTCTAACCAGGTGGAGAATTGGGCAAAAATCCAGTCTGACCGCTTCGCCAACAATGTAATTCGCGGCTTCCACACCGAGTTGGAGACCGTTTACGAGGAGTACAATATGTCGCTCACACGCGATGGCAACAAGGCCTACTACGGCATTCTTGAGTTGCTCCACCCAAACCACCCGAGTGGTCAGCACTCGGTACTCGGTACGCAGGAGCATCTGAAAAACCCCTCGATTACCAATATCAAGGAGTACTACCGCACCTACTATGTGCCCAACAATATGGCTATATGTATGTCGGGTGATTTCGACCCCGACAAGACCATTGCCATCATCGACAAATACTTCGGCTCACTGGAGCCCAACCCCGAGTTGCCCAAGTTCACCTTCCCCGAGGCCGAGCCCATCACCTCGCCCAAATTCAAGGAGGTATACGGCAACGAGGCTGAGTTCCTCTATCTGGGCTGGCGCACCGGTGGCGGTATGTCGTGCGAGGAGGCTCTCGTAAACCAGATTGTAGGCGACATTCTCTACAACGGCAAGTGTGGCCTTATCGACACAGACATCGTACAGCAGCAGAAGGCTCTTTACGGCTTTGCATCGGCAATGCTTGACGCCGACCTGGGAAGTCTCGTACTCGGTGGCGCGCCAAAGCAGGGTCAAACCCTCGACCAGGTACGCGATATGCTTCTGGAGGAGGTTTCCAAGCTGCGCAACGGAGAGTTTGACGAATCTCTTATCGCATCGACAATCTCGAACATCAAACTTAACGAGATGCAGAATCTCGACAGCAACAATGGCCGTGCATACCAATATGTCAGCACCTTTATCAATGGTTTGGATTGGGCTGATCAGGTAAGCTACCTCGACCGCCTGAGCAAGATCACCAAGGCCGATATCGTAGCGTGGGCCAACAAATACCTCGGCGATGATAACTACGCCCTACTCTACAAACGTCAGGGCGAGGATAAGAACCAGAAGAAGATCGACAAGCCCGCAATCACCCCTATTGCGACCAATCGCGATGCCAAGAGCGACTTCCTGACCGAGATTCAGCAGTCGGAGGTCGAGCCCATAGAGCCCGTATTTGTCGATTTCGAGCGTGATATGTCGGTAGGCAAGATGAAGAGCCACAACGACATCGAGGTACTCTACAAGCAGAATACCACCAACGATCTCTTCAGACTGATGTACGTCTACGAGATGGGCAGTTTCGACAACGCAAAGATTGACCCCGCCGTTCAATACTTCGAGTTGCTCGGCACCTCATCAAAGTCTCTCGAGCAGATTCAGCGAGAGTTCTACGCCTTGGCTTGCGACTTCCGCATATCGCTCAACCGCAACCGCACCTACATTTTGATCTCGGGTCTGGGCGACAATATGCCACAGGCTATGGCTCTGGCCGAGGAGTATATGCGCGATGTCGAGGGTGATGACGAGGTTTTGGCAGAGCTCAAGAAGGATATTCTCAAATCTCGTGACGACTCGAAACTCAATCAACGTGCTAATCACAGTGCTCTGAGCAACTATGCGATGTACGGTCCCGAAGCTGTCAAGGCGATGACCCTGACCAACAACCAGCTGAAGGCTCTCACCTCAGAGGAGCTCCTTGCCGAGATTAAGGCTTTGTCGGGATTGAAGCACCGCGTAATGTACTACGGTCCCCTCTCGCAACGTGCCCTCACCGCCGAGCTCGAGAAGTCTCACCACGTGGCCGAAATCCTCGTAGATCCCGAGGAGGGCAGAGTTGTGCGCAATCTGCAGCCAACACCCCAAAACCGCGTACTGCTGGCGCACTACGATGCAAAGCAGATATACTACACGCAGTATTCGAAGCGTGCCGAGGATAGCTTCTCAACCGACAACGATGCGGCGATGTTGCTCTACAACACCTACTTCGGTGGCGGAATGAATGCAATCGTATTCCAAGAGATGCGCGAGGCGCGCGGATTGGCATACTCTTCGTGGGCAAATCTTGCCGAGCAGTTCCGCAAGGAGGATGGCTACACATACACCGCATTTATCGCCACGCAGAACGACAAGATGCAGCAGGCTATGGAGGCTTTCGCCGAGATTATCAACGATATGCCCCAGTCGGAGAATGCCTTCCAGATTGCCAAGCAGTCGATCCTCTCGGCATTGGCTACCGAGCGTGTAATCAAGGAGGATGTCCTCTGGCACTATCTGGCAGCCAAGAACAAGGATGTCGATTACGACCGTAATGCCGAGATTTACAACAAGGTACAGTCGATGACCCTCGAGGATGTCGTGGACTTCCAGCAGAAGTGGATCAAAGACCGCACCTACACTTACTGCATCCTGGGCGACAAGCGCGACCTGGATATGAAGTATCTGCGTAGCATCGGCGAGGTGAAATTACTCTCTCAAGAGGATATTTTCGGATATTAAAACCTCGTGTTTCGGATTTTTATCGTATATTTGCTGCGCAAAAAAAGTTTTATTCAGTAATGCTTAACATTGTTTTATTCGGTGCTCCGGGCTGTGGTAAAGGCACACAGGCGGCGCGACTCAAGGAGAAGTACGGAATCAATCATATCTCGACAGGTGAGATTATCCGTAATGAGATTAAGAACGAAACCGAACTCGGCAAACAGGTTGCAGCAGCCATCAGCCGTGGCGAACTGGCCCCCGATGAGGTAGTTATTAACATCATCGCCAACTACATCCACGACCACAAGGATTGCGCAGGCAACATCTTCGATGGCTTCCCACGCACAACACCTCAGGCCGAGCGTTTCGATGAAATCCTCACCGAGGCTGGCCTCAAGGTCGATATGATGATTTATATGGATGTGCCCGAGCAGGAACTGGTCAACCGAATACTGCTCCGTGGTAAAGAGTCGGGACGCGCCGATGACGCCTCGGAGGATGTTATCCGCAACCGAATCGCTACATACCGCGCACAGACCGCCGTGGTGGCCGACTACTACTCGGCTCAGGGTAAGTACTTCGAGATTGACGGACTCGGCACAATGGATGAGGTCTTCGAGCGCATCTGCTCGGTAATCGACTCCAAACGATAAATCCGAAAAATATATAACATAAAAAACTGTCGCACACCTCTTGTCGCGACAGTTTTTTTATTGGATATTTGGATTTTTCATCCTTCGGTGTACCGCCGCTTTTCGAAAAAAGCGGCACCAAAACCTTTTAATCGAAACTGCGTTTCGAGGAACTTGACACTATGGATTTCTCGCCGAACTGCATCAGATACTCCTTGATAAAGTCATCAATCTCGCCATTCATCACCGCCTCGACATTCGAGGTTTGGTGGCCCGTGCGGTGGTCCTTGACACGTCTGTCATCGAAAACATAGGAGCGGATCTGCGAGCCCCACTCGATGCGTTTCTTCGTAGCCTCAAGAGCCTGCTGTGTAGCCATACGCTTATCCAGCTCTCGCTGGTAGAGCTTCGAGCGGAGGATGCGCATAGCATTCTCGCGGTTCATCAGCTGTGAGCGGGTCTCGGTATTCTCGATAAGGAACTCCACAGGCTCGCCCGTGTCGGCATCCTTGCCGTGGTAGCGCAGGCGTACACCCGTCTCAACCTTATTGACATTCTGTCCGCCGGCTCCCGATGAGCGGTAGGTATCCCACTCGATATCGGCCGGATTGACCACAATCTCGATACTATCATCCACCGCAGGTGATACGAAGACCGAGACAAATGTTGTTTGGCGTTTATTGTTGGCATTGAAGGGTGAGAGGCGCACCATACGGTGTACACCATTCTCGCTCTTGAGATATCCATAGGCAAAGTCGCCCTCAAACTCGATGGTGCAGGACTTCACGCCCACCTCATCGCCGGCCTGATAATCCAGCACCTTGACCTTATAGCCGTGAGCCTCGCCCCAGCGGGTATACATACGCAGCAACATATCGGCCCAGTCGAGAGCCTCGGTACCGCCGGCACCGGCATTGATATCCATAATCGCACCGAGCTTATCCTCGTCACTGCGCAACATATTGCGTAGCTCGAGAGCCTCGATATGCTCCGCAGTCAGCGCATAGAGGGCATCGAACTCCTGCTCGGTGCAAACCCCGTCTTTCACGAACTCGGGCATCAACTCGAGATCCTCAACCTCCTTGGCGATACGCTCATAATCCTCAATCCAACTCTTGATGGTTGCAACCTTCTGGAGTTGCTGGCGGGCACTATCGGGGTTATCCCAGAAGTTGGGCTCCTGGGTACGCTCCTCTTCGTTTTGCAGATCGATACGCTTTTGTGAGATATTCAGACAACGATACAGCTCATCGGCACGATTGCGTGCATCCTTTATTTGGTCATTCAGAACCATAATCCGCTACTCGATCTCCCAGTCGAAACCATCCTTACGATCCTTAACGCGGATACCGATGGCGGTCAGCTCGTCACGAATCTTATCCGAAGTAGCCCAATCTTTGTTAGCCTTGGCCGTCATTCGCATCTCGAGGAGCATATTTACCAGCGGAGTGACCATATCCTTACCACCGGCCGCCGTTGCCGACTTCTCGTCACGCAGACCCAGAATATCGAACACCCAGCGATTAACCGTAGCCTTCAGGCTCTCCAGATCCTCGGCCGTGATGGTCTGCTGACCCTCGACAAGCTGGTTGAAGATGCGCACCCAGTCGAACAGGGCCGAGATAACCATCGGCGAATTAAGGTCATCAGCCATAGCATCCTCACAACGCTGAGCCAACTCCGCAGGATTAACGCTCGATTGAGCCGCGGGTTTAACCTTATTGAGAGCCTCGATACCCTTCATCAGACGATCAAGACCCTTCTCGGCAGCCTGCAACGCCTCATTCGAGAAGTCCAGAGTCGAGCGGTAGTGTGCCTGCAATATGAAGAAGCGGATGGTCATCGGTGTATAGGCCTGTGCCAGGAGCTTGTGATTTCCCGTAAAGAGCTCCTCGAGGGTGATAAAGTTACCGAGCGACTTGCCCATCTTCTGACCATTGATGGTGATCATATTGTTGTGTACCCAATACTTCGCCGAGTCGTGACCCAGAGCCGATGTCGACTGCGCAATCTCGCACTCGTGGTGGGGGAACATCAAATCCATACCTCCTCCGTGGATGTCGAAACGCTCACCGAGGTACTTGGTGCTCATTGCCGAGCACTCCATATGCCAACCGGGGAAGCCATCGCTCCAAGGCGAGGGCCAGCGCATAATATGTTCGGGCGAGGCCTTCTTCCAGAGGGCGAAGTCATAGGAGTGACGCTTGTCACCTTGGCCATCCAGTTCGCGTGTATTGGTCACGATATCCTCGAGGTTGCGACCCGAGAGTTTGCCATAGTGGTACTTCTCGTTATACTTCTCCACGTCAAAGTAGATTGAGCCGTTCGACTCGTAGGCGTAGCCCTCATCGAGGATGCGCTTCACGAACTCAATCTGCTCGATGATATGACCCGAGGCGTGGGGCTCGATCGAGGGGGTCAGCACTCCGAGCTCGGCCATAGCTGCCTTGTAACGCTCGGTGTAGTAGTGGGCAACCTCCATAGGCTCCAACTGCTCGAGGCGGGCCTTCTTTGCAATCTTATCCTCGCCCTCATCGGCATCCTGCTCGAGGTGACCTACATCGGTGATATTGCGCACATATCGCACCTTAAAACCTTCGGCCTTCAGATAGCGAAACAGAAGGTCGAACGTAATCGAGGGGCGAGCGTGGCCCAAGTGCGGATCGCCATAGACGGTGGGACCGCAGACATACATACCAACGTGGGGCGCATTGAGGGGCTCGAAGGCCTCCTTACGGCGCGAGAGAGTATTGTATAAAACGAGTTTTGTTGTCATAATTCTGATATTTTGGACAAAAATACAAAATAATTGTCAATTATCAATTATCAACCATCAATTAAAAAAAAGCCATCGGCTTGAACCAATGGCTTTTTTATTAAATTCTGCTGTCTGCGGCGTAACACTCAAACCAGGGATTACGCAAATCCTCCTTATTGTAACTAAACAGAGCCCCATCTGCAAGTGAGCGCGTCCTACCTCCCGTCTCAGAGAGAATAAGCTCGCCCGCAGCGGTATCCCACTCATAGGTCTGGCTGGTGCGCACGTAGTAATCGATAGTACCTTCGGCCAACATACAGAACTTATAGGAGCTACCCTGCTCGACAACCTCGAGGTCAGGGTGAGCGGTGCGCAACGCCGCGATATGTTCAGCCGTCTCGGGGGTCTGATGCGAACGCGACACGGCCACACGTGGAGCGGTGCGATCCTCGCTGGCAAAGGGCAGCGTCTGCCAACAGGTCGAAAAGTCGGTGTAGCGGTGCGATGCCTCGGTCGAAGGCTCTATGTCGGTGACAAGATGCGCCCCGTGGCCCTTCTCGCCGATATACATCTTCTTATAGTAAGGTACATATACCACCGAACCTACACACTCATTATCCTGCATCAGAGCGATATTGACCGTAAACTCGTTATTACCCTTGATAAACTCGACCGTACCATCCAGCGGATCAACCAACCAGAAGAGTTCCCAATTCTGACGCTCCTCATAGAGCATCTCGCGACCCTCCTCACTCAAAATGGGGATGCGGGTCACGCCGAGCACCTCCTTGATCTTTTGATGAGCAAGGCAGTCGGCAACAGTTATCGGTGTATGATCACTCTTAACCGAAATGTCATAGTCATCGCGATTCTTATATATCTTCATTATCTCGGCACCCGCCTTGGTTGCCGCATTTACCGCCATCTCGATAAGGTATGCGCGGATATCATCTGTAATTACCATCTCGTCTGTTTGAAGTTTCATTGTTCCTCTTTTGTAAAGATAACGATTATTTTTGGATTTGCCATATTCGGGGCAATAAATTTTTGCAAAATAGAGATAAACTCTCGACATATACTACAGCGGAGTATCGTTTAGGCGAGGTGGCGACCATTGCTGCATATGCCGCAACGACTATCGACAACAACATAAGTGCAACCATTGACATCTCGAGGGGTGCAACACCCACCGCCGCCGCACCCACACTAACCATAATCAATACGCCCACCGCTACTGTCACAATCCTCCATCGCAACGCCGGGCGTGGCCCCTCGGCCAGCAGCGGCTCGTAGATGTAGTGAGGTCGGCACTGCCCCTCCAAGACTGCCGCCACACCACCCGCCTCGGCCGCCACCCGGCGTGAGATGAGCCGCAAAGGTCGGCCCGCGCAGGTGGAGATAATCCCCCACCCCTCGGGCAAGGCTGTACACACCTCGGCAGCGAGGCGTTCGATGGCTCCTCGTTGCAGGCGTTCATCACTCCACAGAGGTAGCAGGTAGTCGTAGGTCGCAGCATCGAAAGCAACATCCAGGTCGGCCCGTTGCTCTGTGGTGGCTACATCGAGCAGCAGGAGCCGTCTGTAACATCGGCTTGTCGAACGAAACATCCTCCTGAGGTGAGGCTCTCGCTCCCGCCCCGACACACGGCCATCGACCGCAACCATACGATATTGCGCGACAATACGTTGCAACGAGTCGGGGTTGCGTAACGAGTCGGCAACGACAATAACCTCATAGTCGGGATACTCGACTGCCAACAGATTGTGCAAACGATCGACATCTCCCGTATCGCGGCAGAGCAACGAGATGCCTCGGTGTCCAAACCCATGGCACGACACTCCACGCGGCCACGCGAAGAATCGGCGGCTGTGACCTCCGCGCACGAAGAGCCGCAGCAGACGCGCCGTGGCCACTGTAACCCATAGCAATATGACGGCAAGAATCAGCTGAATTATAGTTGAGATGTGCATACTATGCGGCGTTTATATGTTGCGACAA
>JBGUTM010000224.1:0-3522 GCA_045133075.1 Alistipes sp.
TACAATGCCGTATGCTACACGCTGGCTCTGGCCAAGAAACAGGGTGACAAGGCATTTGTTGCAGAGTGGAAGGGTATGCCGATCAAGACACAGACCTCGTTCCTCGAGAAGTTCTGGTACAGCGATGAGGAGTACCTCTACGACTATGTAAATGAGCAGGAGTCTAATACTGCCATCCGTCCCAATATGATTATCGCCTGCGGTCTGGACTACTCGATGCTCAATGAGGAGCAGATCGTAAATGTGGCTCTGACCGTTCGTCAGCACCTGCTCACACCGCGTGGTCTGCGTACACTCTCGCCGCGCAATCCTCTCTATGACACTACGGCCACTGACGAGCAGTCGCAGCAGGATCGTGTGCGTATGAATGGTGCAGTGTGGGTATGGCCACTTGTATTCTATGTTCGTTGCGGATACCGTCTGCGTGGCGAGGCCTTCAACGATATCGCAAGTGACATTCTTGAGGCTTTCAATGAGGAGATTCAGACCTACTGTATCGGCTCGGTTGGCGAGTATTTCGATGCCGACCCGCCGTTTGGTCCGCGTGGAGCGATCTCTTCAGCATTGAGTGTGGGCTCTCTGCTCCAGATTAGCGAGATTATCGCCGAGAAGACGAAGGGTAAGAAGACGCGCACTACCAAGAGTGCAAAGCCTGCAACTAAAAGTGCAAAGTCTGCAACCAAGAGCACCTCGACAACCAAGATTGCCAAGGCGACCAAAACAAAAGTTAGTAACAAGAAAAAATAATAAGCGATGAGAGTATTAATGTTCGGCTGGGAGTTTCCTCCTCACATTGCGGGAGGTCTCGGCACGGCTTGCTACGGAATGACGCGCGGTTTGGCTCGTAATGATGTGGAGGTTACCTTCGTGATGCCCAAGGCATCGGGCGATGAGGACCAACGCTTTGTGGATGTAGTCAATGCAAGTGACGTAGAGGCTGTTTTCGGCAACGTGGACGGAGGCGTAGAGGATATCATCGACAAGATTTCGTTCGTGCATATCGACTCGAATATGGTTCCCTACATCTCTCCCGAAGAGTATCTCGCCTACCATGACGAGTATGTCAAGAGTGGTAAAAAGACCTGGGAGACCAAGGACTTGTGGAGCCAGCGATACACCTTCTCGGGTAAGTATGGCGCCAACCTTATGGAGGAGGTTGCACGTTATGCTATTATCGCTGCACAGGTAGCCAAGGATCTCGAGGGACAGTTCGATGTGATTCACGCACACGACTGGCTCACCTATTTCGCCGGTATCGCTGCAAAGCGCGTGTCGGGCAAGCCGCTGGTGGTGCATATGCACGCAACATCGTTTGACCGAGGTTCGGCAGATAATATCGACACCCGCGTATATGAGATGGAGAGAGTAGGTATGGCCGCAGCGGATTGCGTTATCGCGGTGTCAAACCTCACTCGCAACATCATTATCGACAAGTACAACATCCCCGCAGATAAGGTCGTAACCGTACACAACGCTGTACGCTTTGCCGAGAAGGATAGTGAGGTGCTGGAGCGTGGTGTTGAGGATAAGATTGTAACCTTCCTCGGCCGTATTACCTACCAGAAGGGTCCCGACTACTTCGTTGAGGCTGCGGCAAAGGTGCTCAAGCGAGTTCCCAATGTGCGCTTTGTGATGGCCGGCTCGGGCGATATGATGAACCACGTCATCCGCCGTGTTGCACGTCTGGGTATTGCCGACCGCTTCCACTTCACGGGCTTCCTGCGTGGAGATGATGTCCACAAGATGTTCCGTCTGTCGGATGTATACATTATGCCTTCGGTATCGGAGCCGTTCGGTATCTCGCCGCTGGAGGCTATGCGCTCGAATGTGCCGGTAATCATCTCGAAGCAGAGTGGTGTGGCCGAGGTGCTGGACTACGCCGTGAAGGTTGATTATTGGGATGTGGACGCTATGGCAGATGCCATCTATGGTCTGATTACATACCCCGCGCTTGCAGATATGTTCGCCAAGAAGGGCCTTGAGGAGGTTACTAACCTCAAGTGGAACAATGCAGCAGCTAAAATCAAGAAGATTTACCAAGAAGTCATCGATAACGCGAAATAACAAAAACTCAAAATATGAAAACTATTTGCTTATATTTTCAGGTACACCAGCCCTGGCGTTTGAAGACATATCGTTTCTTCAATATGGGCAAAGACCACAACTATCTTGACGATCTGACCAATCGTGCAATTATGCAGAAGATTGCCCGCCAGTGCTACCTTCCGATGAATGCACTGCTGCTCAAGCTGATCAAGGAGAATAAGGGTAAGTTCCGCTGCTCATTCTCGCTTACAGGCACCGTTGTAGAGCAGTTCCGCGCATACGCACCCGAAGTGCTCGAGTCGTTTAAGGCTTTGGCCGAGACCGGCTGCGTGGAGTTCCTCGCCGAGACCTACTCGCACTCGCTGGCAGCTCTCGCTTCGAAGGAGGATTTCGTAGAGCAGGTTAAGCTCCACTCGGCAATGATTAAGAAGGAGTTTGGCCAGAAGCCTACCGCCTTCCGCAATACCGAGCTCATCTACTCGGACGCTATCGGTGCGATGGTTGCCGAGATGGGATTCAAGACTATGCTGGCCGAGGGCGCAAAGCATATCCTTGGTTGGAAGTCGCCCGACTTCGTATACGCAAATGCCGAGGATCAGAAGCTCCGCCTGCTGCTGCGTAACTATAAACTCTCGGACGATATCGCCTTCCGTTTCTCGAATCAGGGTTGGGCAGAGTACCCCCTCACCGCAGATAAGTACGCTTCGTGGCTGGCTGCCGAGAATGGCGAGATTGTAAACCTCTTTATGGACTACGAGACCTTCGGCGAGCATCAGAAGGCTTCGACCGGTATTCTTGACTTTATGAAGGCACTGCCCAAGGCTGTCCTCGCACACGGCGATATGGAGTTCGAAACAGTATCCAAGGCCGCTGCAAAGCATCAGCCCGTGTCGGTACTCCACTGCCCGCACGTTATGTCGTGGGCCGATGAGGAGCGCGATATCACCGCTTGGCTCGGTAACGAACTGCAGAATGAGGCCTTCTCGAAGCTCTACGCTCTCAAGGATAAGGTTAAGAGCCTTAAGAATGCCGATTTCGACTATGTCTGGAACTTTATGCAGACCTCGGATCACTTCTACTATATGGCTACCAAGTGGCTCTCGGATGGAGATGTCCACTCGTACTTCAACCCCTACGGCTCGGCTTACGAGGCATTTATCAACTATATGAATGTCCTCTCAGATTTCCAAATCGAGGTAGAGAAGGCCCTGGAGGCAAAGGATAGCCGCAAGAAGACCGCTAAGAAGGCTTAACATCGGCCATTATATATTGAGTTCGAAGAGTGTCAAGATAATCGACACTCTTCTTTTTGTTATGCCATTCGGACTCTTTTGCCATGAGCTATATTTAAGGAGTTTATAGAATTTAGGGATGTTAGGGAATATATACGTGCTACAGGCTCAATCATGATCAATTATCAATTATAACAATGGCTAATGGTCTTAAATTAAATGATACTAACCGCCCTGCTTACCC
>JBGUTM010000225.1:0-4570 GCA_045133075.1 Alistipes sp.
ATGCACCGCAGTGAATACCACAATATAGTAACCATCTGCAATGTCGATGCTTCGTAGGATTTTGGGCGATATGTTCTCGCTACTTTTTCCGCGTGAATGTGCGGTCTGTGGTGATGCCCTGGCCGATGGCGAGAAGTTAGTCTGCACGGCGTGTCGTTTTCGGATTCCGATGACAGGCTTTGCCGAGGCCGATGAGAATCCTATGAAGGAGCGATTGTCGGCTCTGGTGCCCATAACCCGCGCCTCGGCACTCTTCTACTTTGTGGCTGAGAGCGATTGGCGAAGGGCTGTTCACGACTTCAAATACCGCGGACGCTGGGGTCACGCACGCAATCTGGGTGTATGGTATGGTCACGTACTGCATCGTAGCGGCAATTATGAGGATGTGGACATTATTGTTCCCGTGCCGTTACACTTGCGTAAACGTCTGCACCGCGGATACAACCAATCGGACTACATTGCCGATGGTATTGCCTCTGTGTTGGGTGTCAGGGTCGAGCATCACGCCCTCATTCGTAAAATCAACAACGAGAGCCAGACACGCCACAGACGTAATGAGCGTTGGGGAAATGTTGAGGGAATCTTCGAGGTGTGTAAGCCCGATCGACTCTCGGGGCGACACATCCTGCTGGTAGATGATGTCTTCACGACCGGTGCGACTGTAATCTCGTGTTGTGATGCTATTTTTGCGGTGTGCAAAGATGTGAGGGTGAGTGTGGCGACCCTGTCGGTATCTCAAAAAGAGTTTGGATTCGACCGTTAGCCAACCTCTTTTCACACAAAATTTATCGCGACTTTTCAACACTGTAAAATGCCCACAGAGAGTATTCTGTGTGGGTGTTTACCTTTGGTAAAGGGTTTTGAACAGAGTTTTTAACAGTGGTGGTGTGTGCCGGTTTGCTCATTCGCAAATCTTTGTCTACATTTGTTGTTCGAATTTCAAGAGAGGACAATGGCAAAAGATTTCAAACCTTCATCGCGAAACCGCGAAGCATACGAGAACATTACGGATGTTGTGGCTACCGTGCCACCGCAGGCAGTCGAACTTGAGGAGGCAGTGCTTGGTGCGTTGATGCTCGAGCGCGACAGCATCATCACCGTTCAGGAGTTTATCACCCCCGAGGCCTTCTACACTGAGGAGCATCGCCTGATATATCGTGCCATCGAGGAACTTTCGGCTGAGCTCAAGCCGATAGATCTCTTCACCGTGACCGAGAAACTCAAGTCTAAGAAGCAACTTACAAAGGTGGGCGGTGCAACCTATCTGGCACAGCTGACCCGCAAAGTGGGCTCGGCAGCAAATGTGGAGTTTCACGCCAAAATCGTGGCCCAGAAGTATGTGCAGCGCGAGCTTATACGTTCGGCCACCGAGATTCAACGCCGCTCGTATGATGAGGAGACCGATGTGACCGAGCTTATCGGCTTTGCCGAGAGCGAAATCTTCAAGGTGGCCGAGGGTCACGTCAAGCGTTCGGTGCAGAATGCCGAGGATGTCCTCAAGCGCACCATCCGCCAGATTGAGGAGGCGAGCAAGAGTGCGGGTGCATTCAACGGAGTCCCCTCGGGATTTATGTCGCTCGACCGCATCACGCTCGGCTGGCAGCTCTCGGATCTTATCATCGTAGCGGCCCGCCCCTCAATGGGTAAGACCGCATTCGTGTTGTCGATGGCTCGCAATATGGCCGTAGACCACGAGAACGGAGTGGCCTTCTTCTCGCTTGAGATGTCGGCAACGCAGCTGATGATGCGTCTTGTCGTTGCCGAGACCGGTCTGAGCAGTACCGACATCCGTAGCGGCCGCCTGACCCCCGAGCAGTGGCGACACCTCGAGAATAAGGTCAAGCCTCTGGGCCGAGCTCCTCTCTACATTGATGATACACCGGCATTGTCGGTATTTGAGTTCCGCTCGAAGGCCCGCCGTCTGAAGATTCACAACGACATCAAAATCATTATTATAGACTACCTCCAGCTGATGACTGGCTCCCAGGACTCGAAGGGAAATCGCGAGCAGGAGGTGGCATTCATCTCACGAACGCTGAAGGCTATCGCCAAGGAGTTGGATGTGCCCATCATTGCCCTCTCACAGCTTAACCGTAGTACCGAGTCGCGAGGTGGCTCGAAGCGTCCCCAGCTTTCGGATCTCCGTGAGTCGGGTGCCATCGAGCAGGATGCCGACATCGTGGCATTTATCCACCGCCCCGAGTACTATGGTTTCACCCAGACCGAAGATGGTCTGCCCACGGCCGGTATGGCGGAGATTATCCTTGCCAAGCACCGTAACGGAGCTGTTACCGATGTGCAGCTGCGATTTCTCAAGGAGCAGGCGCGTTTTGCCGACATCGACACGGCCGATATGCCGCTCGGCGGTGAGGCTCAGGGGCAGCAGCAGTATGAGGATTACGCCAGTGAGGGTATGACCGGCGGCGCGATTGGCGGAGGAGATGCTCTCGGGTCGATGCCCAATGATGAGTTTGGCAACTTCGGCGCACCCGTAAATATCGAGGATGCCCCATTCTAATACCCCTCGGCAATACCTAACGTACAGATATCATATATCTTAGTATATAGAGAGTTACATTGCGTAAACCACCAATCTCGAAAATATGTTTGTCAAAACCTACGCAGGAGCTATAGTCGGCATCGATGCCGTGACAGTGACCGTTGAGGTGAACCTTGCCGGCAGTGGCCTCGGCCTCTTTCTGGTCGGCCTGCCCGACAATGCTGTGAAGGAGAGTGAACAGCGTATACGCTCGGCATTCGAGAATACGGGGATGCGTATGACTGCCAAGAAGATAGTGGTCAATCTCGCCCCTGCCGACCTGCGCAAGGAGGGTGCAGCCTTCGATCTGCCTATTGCCGTGGCCATCCTCGCCGCAACCTCACAGGTGGTAGATGAAAAACTCCCCTCCACGATGTTTGCCGGCGAGCTGTCGCTCGATGGCGGAGTCAAGGGGGTTAAGGGCGTGTTGCCTCTGGTTGTGAAGGCTCGTGAGGAGGGCCTCAAGCGCGTAATCCTGCCCATCGAAAATGTGGCGGAGGGTGCCGTGGTCGATGGTATAGATATCATCGGCGTACGCTCACTCGGCGAGGTAGTGGGGTATCTGAATGGCGATATCTCGATTGAGCCTGCCGTGAGCGGTGAGGTGGTCGAGAGTGTAGCAGCCCGGAATTGTTACATCGAGGATTTCTCGGACGTCAAGGGTCAGGCACAGGTGAAACGTGCCCTCGAAATCGCAGCTGCAGGTGGCCATAATGTGATAATGATTGGTGCCCCGGGCTCGGGTAAGACTATGCTGGCCCGCCGTCTGCCCTCGATACTGCCACCGATGACCCTCGAGGAGGCTCTGGAGGCGACAAAGATTCACTCGGTAGCCGGCAAACTCGGCTCAACATCGGGCCTGCTCACACAACGCCCCTTCCGCGCCCCACACCACCTCACTTCGCAGGTGGCTCTCATTGGTGGTGGACAGTCACCACAACCCGGCGAAGTGTCGTTGGCTCACAACGGAATCCTCTTCCTCGATGAGCTCCCCAAGTTTGGTGGAAATGTACTTGAGGTGTTACGCCAACCGCTTGAAGATAAGAAAATTACCGTATCACGCGCAAGATATAGTGTGGAGTATCCCGCCAACTTCTCGTTGGTGGCATCAATGAACCCCTGCCCCTGCGGATTCTACAACCACCCTACCAAAGAGTGTACCTGCCCACCTTCGGCGGTACATCGCTATATGTCGCGAATATCGGGCCCGCTGCTCGACCGTATAGATCTCCATATTGAGGTTACACCCGTGCCTCTCGCAGAGATGATCTCCGAGCGACAAGAGGAGTCGAGTGAGGCTGTGCGAGAGAGAGTTATCCGTGCCCGTAAAATCCAGTCCGAGCGTTTCCGAGGCCTTGGTATACACACCAACTCGATGATGAACTCGAAGATGTTGCGAGACTTTTGCCCCCTGGACGAACGCTCACGAGCACTGCTCGAGAGAGCTATGGCTCAACTCAACCTCTCGGCCCGCGCTCACGACCGCATAATCAAGGTGGCTCGCACAATCGCCGACCTGGCCGGCGAAGAGAATATCAACGTAACTCATATCTCCGAAGCCATCACCTATCGCACCCTCGACCGCGAATCCTGGGGCCGATAATCACTTTGTTAAGTTGCCATCCGGCATCGCTTTTTTCTTCGCACCTTTCGAGAAGGGGCCCCAAAATGCTTTTTTCTTTGTCGCTTTTAGAAAAAAGCTCCGCAAAACCGTTCAATCGAAACTTCCTTTCGAGGAACTTGACAACGTGAGAGTTTTTTTTTGGGGGGGGTATTTGCGAGGCTTTGGTTGTCTGCGACAATATCCCAAAATGCAACAAGTGGCCTTTTTGTAAGTAAACTTCCAACAGACCACTTATCACATTTTGCACTATCCTTGCGGATACCTCAAAGCCTCGAAAAAAATATCAGCCATTAGCGATATTAAGGAGATTAGTGAGTTTAAGGAGTTTAGGGAATTTCGGGAAGTTAAGGAGGTTGGTTTTTGTTTATCTATTGGACTTTGTGGTCATCTCTAACACCCTTAAATCA
>JBGUTM010000226.1:0-6055 GCA_045133075.1 Alistipes sp.
ATGAAGCAACTGCGTGTGACCGTGCGCCTTGAGGGCGAGAAGCCCCGCTTCAAGTACGACCCGCGCAAAGCCCCCGTATACGACACAAACCGCATCAAGAGTATGTTGCCCCACCGCTATCCCTGTCTGTTGGTAGACCGCATCTTCCACATCAGCGAGGATTCGATTGCTGGCATCAAGAACGTCTCGACCAACGAGCCCTTCTTCCAGGGTCACTTCCCACAGGAGCCGGTTATGCCGGGCGTGCTGATTGTCGAGGCTATGGCACAGTGCGGCGGATTGCTTACCCTCTCGGCCGTTGAAGACCCCGAGAACTACTCAACCTATATGTTGCGTATCGACAACGTGCGCTTCAAGCAGAAGGTCGTTCCCGGCGACACACTCCACTTCGAGGTACAACTCACCGAGCCCCTGCGCCGCGGTATGGCCTCAATGCAGGGCAAAGCCTTTGTGGGCGGCAAACTGGTATGCGAGGCTATGCTGATGGCACAGATAACCAAGAACGAACAATAAACCGATTTAACGACCATAGAGTTTCGAATTTAATTTTTATTTTTTGTTATGATTAGCAATTTGGCATATATACACCCTGACGCAAAGTTGGGAAAGAATGTGACCGTTGAACCCTTTGCCTACATCGCAGGCGATGTGGTCATCGGCGATGATTGTTGGATTGGCCCGGGGGCGATTATCAATGACGGTGCACGCATCGGCAAGGGCAACAAAATTCACACCGGCGCATCTATCGCCTGCCTGCCGCAGGATCTCAAGTTCGCCAGCGAGGTTACCACAGCCGAGATTGGCGACTATAACGACATCCGCGAGTGTGTGACCATCGCACGCGGTACCGCCTCGCGCGGTACGACCGTGGTAGGCAGCCACAACCTGCTGATGGCATACGTTCACGTTGCTCACGATGACGTTGTGGGTAACCACTGCGTAATTGCCAACCGTGTATCGCTCGCAGGCGAGGTCGAGGTTGGCGACTGGGTAGTTATCGGCGGACACGCTGCCGTGCACCAGTGGGTTCATATCGGCGACCACGCAATGATTCAGGGCGGAACACTGCTGGGTCAGGATGTACCTCCCTACATTATCGTCTCGGCCGAGGGTATGCGCTATGCCGGCATCAATAAGGTGGGTTTGAGCCGCCGCGGTTTCACCCCCGAGCAGATTACCGAGATTCACAATGTCTGCCGTGTACTCTTCCAGAGCGATCTGAACTATATGACCGCCTGCGAGAAGGCTATGGCCGAGTTGCCTCAATCGCCCGAGAGGGACTACCTGGTGGAGTTTATCCGCAGTTCGAAGCGAGGTGTAATCAAACCCTACCAGAGTCGCAGATAGGATTTTTCGTTTAGAGCAAAATAGGGTGGCACATTCGCAGGGTTTTGACTACTGCCGTGTGCCACCACCTATGTAATATATATAACAGACGCCAAAATCACCTTGTCAGGTAACTTTTTACAATAACAAAATAACGAGAGGGATTTTTAGGACTGCGAACTGCGAAAGTCCGAAGCATACTTATCGTATGTGAGGAATTTGAGCAGGAGTATGACGCCAAAATCACCTCGTTAGGCAACTTTTATAGGATATGGCAGACGACTATATAGGCAAAAAAATGGAGGAGTATATGGCCCGCAAGGCGGCCGGCACCCCCTCGCGCAGAGCGCAGGCAACTTTCACGCGCCTGCTACTCAAAAACCGCAGTCACCGCGGATATGACGCCTCCTTTAAGGTGCGCGAAGACCAACTGCGCAAAATCATCGAGGTCAATACCCGCATCCCCTCGGCTCGCAATGCACAGGTGCTGCGCTTCCGCCCCGTCACCGCCGAGGAGGCCAACAAGGTGTTACCACACATCCGCCTGGGAGGAGCACTCCCCCACCTTAACCTCCCCACCGCAGGGAGCGAGCCCAATGCCTTTATCGTCATCTGCTCGACCGTAGCCGAGGATAAATGGGTAGATATCGACCTGGGCATTTCGGCACAGAGTATGCTGCTGCAAGCCACCGAGATAGGCCTGAACGGAATATGCATCGGAGCCTTTGACAAGCCTCGGATTGCCGAGGCTCTCGGGCTCAAGCTGGAGCCACTGCTGATTCTGGCCATCGGACGCGGCACCGACCGCATCGAGCTGGTCGAAATCGAGGCCGAAGAGAGCCACACTTACTACCGCGAAAACGACATTCACTACGTTCCCAAGGTGCGTGTGGAGGAGCTGATTTTGGGCTAAAGAGGCTGTTTTTGGGCCGATATGACAAAAAAATAGGAAGAAAAGGTTGTGATTCGCAATTATTTTGTATCTTTGCCCGACTATTGTTTAACTAATTTAACTTTTACTCAAAATGCCAAAAATGAAAACTAATGCCGCTGCAAAGAAGCGTTTTACTTTCACCGGCACAGGTAAGATCAAGCGTAAGCACGCTTATCACAGTCACATCCTGACCAAAAAGTCGACTAAGCAAAAGCGTAATCTGTGCTACTCGAGCACCGTTGCTCCCGCAGATGAGGCTAAAATCAAGAACCTGTTGGTTAAGTAATTAACCCCACACAGCTCACAATTTTTTTTATTAACCAAAGGAGTGACATAGCCCCAAAGAGTGGGAGAGAAGCCCGCCGCTATCAACTCTGTAAAAACTTTTAATTATGCCACGTTCAGTCAATGCTGTTGCGTCTCGCGCAAGAAGAAAGAAAGTTTTGAAACTTGCCAAGGGTAACTTTGGTTCAAGGGGAAACGTATGGACCGTTGCTAAAAATACGGTCGAGAAGGGTCTGCAGTATGCTTACGCACACCGCCGCCTTAAGAAGAGAACATTCCGTTCGTTGTGGATCACCCGTATCAATGCGGCTGTTCGCGCACAGGGAATGACCTATTCGGAGTTCATCGGTAAAATCAACGCCAAGGGTATCGCTCTGAACCGTAAGGTTCTCGCTGACCTTGCGATGAACGAGCCGAAGGCATTCGAGGCAATTGTTAAAGCAGTTAAATAGTTAATTCCACTTCAGGAATCGAGAGAGGGAACCCAATTGGGCTCCCTCTTATTTTTATCCTCTATGTCGCAGCTGCACAACTCCTACTCCAGCAGCAGAAATCCCAAATAGCAGGCCACAATGCACAAGGCGCAGAGTGAACGTACAACCCAGCCTCGGCACTTGAGCATCGGCACCGTAAAGAGGGTAGCAACTACTCCGAAGAATAGCAACTTCACCACATTGAAATCGGCATAATCGTAGACATCTCCACGGCTGAAGAGGTCGGCCGTACACAACACCAAAAAGTTAAATAGATTACTGCCCACGATATTTCCAACGGCTATATCGTAGTTGCGCATACGCACCAGAGCGATGGTCGAGGCCACCTCCGGCAACGATGTGGCCACACCGAGAAATATAGCTCCGGCAAGACCCACCCCAAGGTTATACTTGGCTGCGATATCATCGGTTATATAGGTCAGCACCACACTTGCCACGACAATAATTACGGCCGTAATGACAAATCGGGTGACTATCTGGCGCAGAGTCAGCCTTACGGGCTCCTCATCCTCGCAATCACCACTCTCGCAACTCTCACCCGCAAGATGACGTACAGCCAAAGCGTAGATGCCGACAAAGATAAAGGTGATAACATTGATTGTCAGCCACTCAACATCGAGAACACCGAAATAGTTGAGTAGCATAACGCCGTAAATCAAAATCAGATAGAGCGACACAACGATATTTCCGCAGCCAATCTCGGCGTGGCGAAACGAGCGCATTGCAAGCAACACCAGCACCGACAACATCGCGATATTGAAGAGGTCGCTACCGAGGATATTACCGATACAGAGAGCCGGCTTATCAAGAAACATAGTTGCCGAGAGGCTCGTAAAGAACTCGGGCAATGAGGTCACGGCCGACAACAACACACCCCCAAGGAATGCCCCCGAGAGTTTGGTGGTACGGTCGAGCAGGTCGATATAGTGTGAAGCCTTGATTGCGGCAAAGACCACTATCGATGCCACAACTACATATTCAAGCAAAAGAATCATACTTTTCCCGTATGTTCCGGCTTACTTCTTCGATTTGGAAGCTATCACACCATCAATATATGCGCGAATCTTCGGTGCAGGATCCTCCCAACCTTCGGGCTTGATAACCTTACCATCCTTGGGGTTGTAGTGAGGCTTACCATCAGGCCACAGTTTAGCCATATTGGCCTTCTGAACGATATCGAAGAGCTCGTCAGCCTCCAGGCCCATCTCGACCAACGTACCCAATGCGAAGTACATCAAATCGATCATTGCATCTGCCTGCTCATAAATAGAGTCGGCAATCAAGAACTCGGCAACCTCCTCATTCATCCACTTTCCACGGCTCAGGGCCCGCTTGCGGTCAATCATCTTGGGCTCCTCGGCCACGGGGTGACCAAATTTTTCGTGAAACTCACGAACATCATTCCACTCTTTTTTCATACTCTCTGCTTCATTAAAGATTTGCAAAGATACTTCTTTTTCGGGAAGATATATCCCCTTTTTCAAATATAAAGTGTTATATTTGTCAAAAATAACGAAAATAAATATCTCATATATGAAAAGACTACTATTGTTGGCCATTGCAACGCTAACTGCAATCAGCTTATTCGCCGAGAATTACACCCTCTCGACCCCAAACAACACACTGATTCTCGAAGCCACAAAGGGCAATAGCGCAAAATTCCGCTACTACGGCTCGAAGGCGACACTCGATGAGGCAAAAGCCCTGGGTAAAGCCCTCGAGCAGGAGGCGTTCCACGTATTCGGCAACCGTACCGACCTGCCGTTTGCAGCCCTGGTAAAGTTTGCCGATGGGGACAATGCTATGAATATGGTGGTCGAGGATGTCGAGCATAGCACCCAGGGCAACCTCACTACCCTCTGCATCACTCTGAGCGACACGGTACACCCCTTCCGTCTGAAGCTCCGCTACTCGGCATACGATGATTGCGATGTAATAAAGTTCTCAACCGAGTACATCAACGATGGCAAGAAGCCCATCTCGTTGCAGAGATATATGTCGGCATCACTGCCGCTGCTCTCGAAGAGTTGCGAACTACTCTCGCTCCACGGCGAAAACAAGAACGAGTGCAACGAGATGATCGAGCCGCTCGGCTTCGGCACCAAGGTACTCTCAACACAGGAGGGTAACCGCACAGCCCTGCACACCCACTCCTCGTTTATGCTCTCGGTGGAGGGCCGCCTGCACGAGGATAGCGGTAACGTCATCGCCGGCACACTCGCCTGGATCGGCAACTTTGTCATAGAGTTCCACAACTCCTCGCTACCCCAGCGTCCCACGATGATTATGGCAGGAATCAACCCCCTGGCCAGCGACTACACGCTCGATGGCAAGGCCTCACTCAAGACACCCGAGCTGATACTCACCTACAGCAACAAGGGTAAGGGTCAGGCCTCGCGCACACTCCACTACTGGGCACGCCACCACCATATTCTCGATGGCACCAAACTGCGCGAGGTATTGCTCAACTCGTGGGAGGGTGTTCACTTCGACACCACGCAGGCCAATATGGAGTCTATGGCCACCGATATAGCCGCTCTCGGTGGTGAGATGTTCGTAATGGATGACGGCTGGTTTGGCGACAAGTACCCGCGCGACAACGATGTTACCTCGCTGGGCGACTGGATGGTCTGCCAAAAGAAACTCCCCGAGGGTATCGGCTCGTTGGTTAAGATGGTGCACGACAAGGGCATCAAATTCGGAATCTGGATCGAGCCCGAGATGGTCAATACCAAGAGTGAGCTCTATGAGAAACACCCCGACTGGGTATTGCGTCACCCCGACATCGAACCTCAAACAGGTCGCGGAGGTACGCAGCTGCTGCTCGATATGACCAACCCGAAGGTTCAGGATTTTGTATTCAAGGTTGTCGATGACCTGATGACGGCACACCCCGACATCGACTATATCAAGTGGGACAACAATATGTCGATGCGCAACGCCTCATCGCAGTATCTGCCCATAAGCCGCCAGTCGAACCTCTCGGTAGATTTCAACCTGGCAACAATCGCAACGC
>JBGUTM010000227.1:0-18715 GCA_045133075.1 Alistipes sp.
TTTTATCTATCTTTGTTTGCACAGAGGGCAAATTACCCCGACAGAGAGTATGATTCAGGAGTTTTTGAAATATATCGAGTCCGAACGCCGCTACTCGGCCCTCACCGTGCGCAACTACAACCACGACCTCACCACCTTCGACCTCTGGCGCAGGGAGATGGTCGCCAAGCGCATAGCAGAGGCTGCCGCAGAGGGCAATACGTGTGACGACAAGCCCGAAATCGAACACACCTCACCCGAAGATATACGCCTGTGGATTGTCCACCGTACCAAGCACGACCACATCTCCAACGCCTCGATGAATCGAGAACTCTCGACCCTGCGCTCATTCTTCCGCTTTCTGCGCCAAAGAGGGTGGGTGCAGAGCGACATCTTCACCCACATAGGCTCCCTCAAACGGTCAAAACGCCTACCCTCAATCGTGCCCGAAAGTCGCATCCCGCAGATGCTGGAGGCTACCGCCGAAGGGGCGACAGCAAACGACTTCGAACAGGTACGCGATGCGCTGATAATACTGATGTTCTACAAGTGCGGCATCCGTCTGGCCGAGCTTATAGGCATCAACACCGAAGATATATCTTTCGACCTCACGACCCTCAAAGTTCGAGGCAAGGGCGACAAGGAGCGTATAGTCCCGCTAACAGACTCGGTGCACACTCTGCTGAAGAGCTACATCTCCACAATTAAAGGGCAAAAAATTTGCAATTCCCAAGAAAAAGCACTATTTTTAACCACCGAAGGATGCAGAATATCCCGCACAAGAGCCTACCGAACAGTTCGTGCGGCTCTGACGGAGATAGGTATGCAGGGCAAGAAAAGCCCACACGTTCTGCGACATACGTTTGCGACCCAGCTACTGAATGCCGGGGCCGATATGCGTGATATTCAGGAGTTGATGGGGCACACCTCATTGAGTTCCACGCAGGTCTATACCCACAATAGCATTACCCAGTTGCAGGCCGTCTACGCGAAGGCTCACCCAAGAAACAACGAAGAGGAAGATAAGGTTGCCGGAGCAAAAGGAGAGGATTAAGGAGGCCTCCGCACGGAGGTCGGAACATTTATATTAACTCGCGGCATGTCCGCACAAAACAACACTACTATGAACGTGAACATTCAAACAGTAAAATTCGATGCCGACAAGAGGTTGGTCGAATTCGTTGAGCACAAATTGGCCAAGATGGACCGTTTCGCCGAGCGCTCGACAGGAGCAGATGTTGTTCTTAAACTTGACAAAGATTTCGACAAAGGAAATAAGGTAGCCACTATCACACTGCATATGCCCGGCAGCGATCTTGTATCGGAGCAGAGGGCAAAGACCTTTGAGGAGGCTATCGACCTGGCGATCGATGCACTCAAGCGTCAGAACGAGAAATTAAAAGCCCATTACGCGAAATAAAATTCGAATTGGCAACCGACAATTATTCGTAATTACAAATTGTATAACACAATAAATTATTTAGACCGCTTCGGCGGTCTTTTTTGTTTGAGAAGAGCTGGTAATTTAGGAAGATTAGGGAGATTGGGAATTGTTAAAAAAACGGTAATTGGGAAGACTTCACCCCCCCTCAACCTCCTTAACCTCTCCCCAATCCCTTCAAGCTCCCTACCCCTCCCCTCCAAACCAAATTCCCTCACATCGCCTAACCCTAAAAAAATCACCCTTTTCGCAAAAAAATCGCCAAAATTTATGGGGGGGGGTAAATTATTTTTTGTATATTTGTACGCTACTATATTTATCAAACTATTAAAAACTGACCTAAATGGCTGGAATTCTACACTTTAAGAGTCTCTTCTCTCAAAAATTGAGGGGGGGGGAAATCCTGCTGTCGTTATGTCTGCTTTTAGCGTTTAGTCCTCTGCTGGGCTATGCGCAGAGCGCATCGACCCAGGGGATTACAGTTAACGGTGTTGTCAAAGACACCGATGGTAATGCTCTTATTGGAGCTACGGTGGCCACCCCGGATGGAAAGAAGGGTGTCTCGACCGACATCAACGGAGCTTACCAAATCACACTCGGCCCATCTCAGGGCGTTCTTGAATTTTCATACCTCGGTTTCAAAACACAGAACCTGGTCGTGGGCAACCGCACCCGAATTGATGTGGTTATGGCCCCGGATGAGAGTCTTGCCATCAACGAGGTGGTCGTAATTGGTTACGGCGAAGTCAAGAAGAGTGACCTTACCGGCTCGGTCACCAACGTCAAGATGGGCGACATCAAGGATGCTCCGGTGACCTCGATCGACCAGGCACTGCAGGGTCGTGTTGCCGGTGTGGATATTATGTCCACCTCGGGTGACCCCAGCGCAACAACCTCAATCCGTATCCGTGGTACCCGCTCGATTACCGCATCGAACGAGCCGCTGATCGTTGTTGATGGCGTCATCGATGCCGTTGCCGACCTCTCGGATATCAACTCGGCAGATATCGAGTCTATCTCAATTCTGAAGGATGCCTCTTCGACCGCAATCTATGGTTCGCGAGGTTCGAATGGTGTGGTTATCGTCACCACCAAGAAGGGTAGCGGTGCTATCTCGAAGCCGACCGTAACCCTCAAGATGGACTTCGGTACATCTCACCTCGCTCGTAGCCTGGATTTGATGAACGCAAGAGAGCTTGTGGAGTACACTCTCGACCGCTCGCTCTTCAACTCTGCAGGCTTCACCAACGGTTCGTACGACTATGCACCCACAAGAGATCCCTCGGAGTATGGAGCCGGCACCAACTGGCTCAAGGAGATTACCCGCACAACATTTACCCAGAACTACAACCTCTCGGTGAATGGCCGTTCGAAGAGCACCAACTACTACGCAAACTTCGGATTCAACGACACCCCGGGTATCATCAAGGATAGTGGCTTTACCCGCTACACCGGCCGTTTCAACATCAGCCACAAATTCGCAAAGTGGCTCGAGGTTGGCTATCAGGGTGCATACACCCTGCGCCGCGTAGATCGCAACAAGGCTGCAATCGGTGGCACCAACATATGGGGCGGTGCGATCTACCTCTCGCCGCTGATCAAGCCGGGCGACTATTATAACCCGATGTACGAGAACGCTTCTCGCTTCAACTCTCCATGGGCAACCATCAAGTACAACACCGACTATCAGGAGCAGTTGAGCAATACGAACGTGATTATCTTCACCATTACTCCGTTCAAGGGTTTCCGCATCAAGAGCCAGAACTCGTATTTCGTATACCAGCGTCACGACTACCGCTTCTACCCCTCGACCCTTCCTCGTAAGACCGAGAATGAGGGTGCCGAGGCATTCCGCTATGAGGGTGATGCTCGCCGTCTGACCACCGAGAACACTATCACATACGACAAGAAGTTCAAGTCGGGCCACAACCTCAACGTGATGGCCGGTTTCACAGCAAAGCACGAAATCGTAAACCGCTTCCAGCTCAATGCTAAGGGTTTGATTTCGGACAATATGAAGTGGAACAATATGAACGCCATCTCCAGCAAGGAGAACTACACCGCATCGACTGCATTCGAGAAGGTTGTCAGCGAGTCGGTACTTGCGCGTTTGAACTACAACTACCGTTCACGCTACTACCTGACCCTCACAGCTCGTGCCGATGCATCTTCGAACTTCGCAGCCAACAACAAGTGGGGCTTCTTCCCCTCGGGTGCATTCCGTTGGAATCTGAAGAACGAGCGTTGGCTCAAGAATCAGCGTTGGCTCAGCGAGCTGGCTCTGCGTTTGAGTGCCGGTCGCACGGGTAACAACGCCATCTCGGTATATCGTTCTCTCGAGGCATACAGCACCAGCACCAATGGAGCAGTATTCGATGGTTCGCAGTCAATCACGGTATATCCCTCACGTCTGGAAAACCCAGACCTGACTTGGGAGAAGACCACCCTATACAATGCAGCAATCGACTTCTCGGCATTCGAGGACCGTCTGAGCATCTCGCTCGAGGGTTACCACTCGAGAACCACCGACCTGCTACTCACATTGCAGACCGCACACGTCACCGGCTTCACCAGCCGCTACACCAATATCGGTAGCACAACCAATACCGGAGTCGAGCTTACCATCGAGAGCCGCAATATTGCAAGACCCAAGTTCCAGTGGAACACCTCGTTCACCATCTCTCACAACAAGCAGATGGTCGAGGATATCGGTCACGAGGAGTATATCTCGGCTCTGAACAGTGGTGGTAACTCTCCCTTTATGATGTATGGTTACAAGTCGGGCTATCCCCTCAACTCACTCTGGGGCTTCAAGTACGCAGGCGTATGGAAGACCGCCGAGGAGTTCGAGCGCAACAAGCTGACCCGCACTTACGTATCCTCTACAAGCGGCACCAGTGGAGCAGGTATGCGCGGTTACCCGAAGTATGTCGACACCAATAACGATGGCCAGCTCTCGGAGGCAGACCTGGTCTATATGGGTAACTCGGATCCGTTCCTTTACGGAGGTTTGCAGAATACGTTCCACATCGGTCGCTTCAAGCTGGGTGTATACTTCACCTACTCACTGGGAGGTAAGATTTACAACTACTCAGAGTTGGCAATGGCCGGAGGTAACTCTTCGAACCAGTACCGCTATATGGTCAACCGTTGGCACCCCGTTCGTAACCCGAACTCGGATCTTCCGCGTGCCGGCACGGACGATATCCTCGTACCGAGCGACTTGCAGATTCACGATGCTTCGTATATTCGTTTACAGAACGTGAACCTCTCGTACACATTCGACCTACGCAAGAAGACCAAGGTTCTGCGTGACATCACCCTCTCGGCAGTGGCCAACAACCTCTACCTGTGGGCAGACTACAACGGCTTTGACCCTGACGTATCGACCGAGAGCGATGGCTCGACCCTCCGCCGTGTCGATATGGGTGCTTACCCGCGTGCAAGAACGATTGTGTTCAGCATCCAACTTCGTTACTAATGTCGAACCGGAAAAACGTAAACGATTATGAAAGCAGTTAAATATCTATTCTTATCGCTGGCGGCATTAGTATTCTCCGCCTGCAATCTCGAGGAGGACACCAGCTCGTTCGTTGACCACAACACGTTCTACGAGAATGTGATGCAGTGTCGTGCGGCCGTTAACTCGTGTTACAACTCGATGAAGCCGATTTTTACGGCAAACTATATGATGGCCGTAGAGGGTTGTACCGACTTGTGGTACTGTACCTCCTCGACCGTAGATGCAATCCTTGACGTATCACCCGCAAAGCCCCAGATGGGTAAAAACGTATGGCAGTACGGCTATCAGGGCGTTATGCGTTGTAACGAGTGTATCGACTGTATCCTCGCTTCGAGTGTCGAAGAGGAGAAGAAGATGCCTCTGGTGGCCGAGGCCGTAGTACTTCGTGCATTCTACTACTACATCCTGACCTCGTTCTTCGGAGGTGTACCCTACTACACCGAGCGCGTGGCCGACATCGCAACCCTCGAGAAGGTGCGCCGTCTGCCCCGTAAAGATCCCAACGAGATTCGTCAGGCACTCTATGACGATATCAACAACTACATCCACTATCTGCCGCAGCAACGTACTTGTGAGGACAAAGAGGCTCGCGCCGGTGCTGCTCTGGGCTATATGCTTCAGGCTAAGTTTATGATGTGGAATCAAGAGTGGGACGAGGCTCTCATCCCGTTGCAGAAACTCGAAGAGCTGTATGGCGACCTGCAGCAGTATCCCCTCGAGGAGATTATGTGGCGCTACTCGAACGTACCCGAGGGTATCTTTGAGTTGCAGCTCAACTACGCTCCCGATGGCGTTCAGTACTATGGTAACGTGGCTTGTATTATGATGCCTCCCCACCAGGGAAATATGATTTTCAATGGTGTCTATATGACCGGTTATGGTGATTCAATGCCGAGTTGGTCATCGTTGCGTGCCAACAACTACCTCGGAATCTTCCGTCCGGCATACGCGAAGACCCCCGGAGCCGTACAGCAGAAGGAGCAGAGTGGATACGAGAGTACCGGTATCTACAACCCGCTGCCTCTGACCTATGATGACAATGCAGTTGATGCTGACAAGAATGGTATCAACGACAATATCTTCTTCACCAGCGGTCAGTATCGCTACTATGTAAAACTCGATGTCGAGGCAGCCACCACAGGCGTAAATGCCGCAGGCAAGGCTATCGACAAGCGTATCCAGTACAAGCTCGGTCTTGGCAACTACGAGACCGGTGCCACATTTAACTATGTGCGTGACTGGGGTGTGCCCTGGCCCGGCCCGCAGTTCTGGTGTCCGGATATCATCAACACCTACGATGGTAACAACTATCGTCTGTTCCGCTATGCCGATGCAATCCTTATGCTTGCAGAGTGCTACTGCGAGAAGGGTAACGACACCGAGGCTATCAAGTATCTGAATATGGTCAAGGAGCGTGCAGGCATTGCTGCTTACGAGAACTTCTCTTCATTCGAGGAACTGACCGTGGAGATTCGCACCGAGCGTGGTCGCGAGTTGGCCGGCGAGTTTATGCGTAAGTATGACCTGGTTCGTTGGGGTATCTGGTATGAGCAGACCTACAACTACACCAACTACGCAAAGCTCAAGGATAAGATGAAGCCTTGTCATCGCTACTACCCGATTCCCGACACACAGTGTGGTCTTTCAGGCGGTGTGCTGACTAATGACGAATACCTTGCTGATGGTATGTAACACATATATAATATATAGAATACGACTATGAAAAATATCATAAACAGAACGAAGGCAGTGGTTGCAGCGATGCTGGTTATCGTGATGGCAACTCAGACCTCTTGTTATCAGAAGTTCGAAGAGTCGTGGGATTTGGCAATCAACACCAACAATATCACCGTTCCCTACGAGGAGGGTATGATTGCTGTTGCCTGCTTCACCACGGGTCATTGGACTGCACGTTTCGACCGTGAGATTGTCTGGGGACGTCTCGAGAACACCTCGGGTAACGGAACCGGCTACGTTCGATTCTATTACAATCTCAACACCAGCGTTTCTCGTAGCGTAGACCTTATCCTCGAGGCCAACGGCAAGAAGGAGGTTATCCACCTTATCCAAAAAACCGGTATCGGTGAGGGTGCTGTAGAGTTCGACCGCAGCGAGGTGGTATACGCAAATGGTAAATATGAGGGTCGCCTCGAGATCCAAACCAACCTCCCCGATGAGGCGTTTGCCGAGGCTGCTCCTATCCTCACAACCCCCGAGAGTGCGAGTGCAAGCCTGAAAGAGGCGGCTGCCAGCGAGGGCGAAGGCACCACAGACGGCACTGAGGATCAAGAGCCTGAAACACCTGTAATCGATTGGATTACTGATGTGGTTTACCACCCCGCAGTGGTTACTGGCACCGATGAGGAGGGCTACCCCATCAAGGAGAATCCCTACATCACCTTCACCATTCAGCCCAACACCACAGGTGCTGACCGTATAGCTGTGATGAAGTATGGTCTTACCGATGCTTCCAATACGGAGTATTACGCAGAGGCTACCTTGACACAAGAGGCCGCAGATGGTTACATTACTCTTAATGATACTACCGTTACTCGCGATGAGCAAACCGGTATCAAGGTGGCCGTAGATACCAACCTCACAGAGTTTATTGACGATATGACCACCTCGATAACCTACCAGACCGAGGGTGCATCGGGCTATGTCAGCAATCTAGTAATGACCCCCTCGGGTGCCACTTTCGATATCGCAGCCAACCCCGGCATTAAGCGTATCGCAATCGTAAAGGTATCGTATACCGACCTGGATGGTAAGGTTACCGAAGGTTCACTCCGCGTGATTCAGCGAGGTGAAACCATCAAGCGTGTCGTCTCTGCCGCAAGTGTTCGCGAGCAGCTGACCGCAGCCGGCAACTATGTATATGCAAGTGTGAGCGATGATACCGGTGACTATGCAGATGTTCTCGAACTGCGCGTGATTACCGATGCATCGAGCCTCAATACCGAGACCAACCCCAACACCGACTGGAACAAGTCGCCCTACACTCCGACCGAGACTACGGGCTACGCACAGAGCGAGGATGGCAAGGCCGGCTTCCGTATGCAGTTTGTTGATGCAGCAAGCAATGTTCTCAAGGGCTTCAGCAAGATTGAGCTGCCGCTCGATGGTAAGAAGATTGTCCGTGAGGACAACCCGACCCGCTACACCATCACCGGCTTGAGTGATAAGGATATCGTTCTGGTATCGGAGGGCACAATTGCCGACTTGGCAAGCAAGAGCCGCACTATTGCAACCCTGACCGATGCGGATATCTACACCTACGTTTCGCTTACCGACACCGAGTTTGCGGTGAAGGATGGCCCCTACACCTACAACGTAGAGACAATGGTTGCTTCGGGCTCACACGCAATGCGTGACGAGCTGGCAACAATGATTACCGACCAAGAGCATAACGCCATCTTCGCACTTATCAACTCGAAGTGTTCGTGGCGTAGAGACCTCACGAACGGTACTATCAAGGCTCCGGCAGGTGTCGGTACAACCAGCGGTGTGATTGTTCACTCGAAGAACCCCGCGTATGGCAATATCGGTACATACCAGATTCGTCCTCTGGATCAGACATCATTCAATATGGATGCTACCGAGGCCTTCTCGACCAACGTTTTGGCCGCTTGGCGTCTGACTAAGAGTACCGTTTCGGTAGGTAATTACAAGTGGAACAACGGAGGTTCGTTCATCTCCACAACACAGAATGCTGGCGGTAAGACCAACCTCAACAAGATGCACTCCACTCACGGCGAGATTACCGACTATTCGGCATCGCTCTACTCGACCAATCGCACCGTAGTAGCTTCGCACAACGTGGGATATTCAAGCGAGAGCAAGACTGCTCTGCACAACCGTACATATCACCCGACCATTGTCGATGGCTGTAAATCGACCCACAAGACCTGGACGGGAACAACCAATGCCGACCCGACCTGCTGTTCGAGAGCTACGGCACTCGGATTCTGGGCTGACGTTGCTTCGTACTACGAGTGGAACGAGCAGGGCAACTGGACCGGCAATACTACCGGTATCGTTATGGAGTTCCCCGCAACAACAGCTACGGGTAAGATGTCTGTACAGTTCTCGATGGGTTCGTTGGCCTATGGTCGTACCGACAACTCCAACAAGATAACTATGGGGCAGAAACTCCGTAGTGCAACCTTTGGATTCCCGCTCTACTGGAAGGTTGAATGTTCGATTGACGGAGGTACTACTTGGACAGCTTGTACCAATGCGGTCAGCGGTGAGCAGCAGTTTATGATGAATCCGACAATGCACTGGCTCAACGGTTCATACGAGCTTACCGACTTCCTGACCGGCACGAAGAGCAAGCCTAAGACTCCGATCGAGCATTGTCCGGGCTTTGTTCAGCAGAAGTTCATCCTGCCGGCAAATGCAGCTGGTGCAGCCAACGTGATGCTGAAGATTTCGCCCGCATCGTTGCGCCTGGCAGCATACGGCGGCATTAACTACGATTCGCCCATCGATGTTCCGGGTCACGATTGCACCAAGAGCTATTCGTATGCCCACGCTCTGGTACTGGAGGATGTGGTCGTATCATACAAATAACAACTAAATTATGAGATTCTCAAAGAAAATATGCGCAATGGCAGTGGCGGTAGCAATTACCGCCGTTGCCGGTGTGCAGTCGGCGTTGGCGCAGGAGGTTAAGAGCTTCGAGCAGGTGCGTGCTATGGTTACGGAGGATAAGACCCCCATCACCGAGAGCATCATAATCGAGGGAGTCGTTATCAGCGACTGTGATAGCCCCAATATGGATATGAACCACAACACCTCGACCGCCAAGACCGATATCACACACAATATGCGCACGGCGTATATTCAGACACCGGATGGCAAGCTCGGATTCCGCCTGAAGTTCAATGCAGCGGAGGATAATGGTCTTCATCGCTACGGCACAGTGCGTCTCGACCTGAAGGGTGCGATTATCCACAGGGAGTACAACCCCGAGCGTTACACCATCCGCAACATCACCAGCGACAATGTACTCTTACATAAGTCCGGTGACGCCTCGAAGGTTGTGCGCAAGGAGAAGCACATCAAGGATTTGACAGATGAAGATGTCTATACCTGGGTTACGCTCAAGGATTTGGAGTTCATCTTTAAGGATGGCTCCTACACCAACATCTGGGAGCCTTACTGCATCAAGAGCGAGCTGCACAATGTTCCGAAACCCTATGGCGTCACAAGCCGTATGGATGGCTGGGCATCGCTGCTTCGCGATACAGACAACAAGGCTATCTATATGCACGTGAACACCCTCTGCCAGTGGCGCCGCACCGGCAAGCCCGTACCTAAGGGTATGGTCGAGCTGAGCGGAGTGATTGTAAGCAGCAAGAACCGCCGCTACGGAGGCGAGATGGGTCGTTTCCAGATTCGACCTGTGGACGATAAGGATATCGTTCCGGCGAAGGGTAAGTCTCCCTACAAGACCATTGTGGGCTGGTTCTACGAGGCGAACAATGGAGCCGAGGTGAACTACGAGATGATGGGCTACAAGACGGGGCAGAACGACAAGAAGGAGGTCAAGGGCGACCGTCTTATTGCCGAGGTAGGCAAGGGCTATATGTGGACCACGAGCGACTCGTATTTCGTTCTCACGAACGACTATAACGATGTCTCGACCCACAATCGCGGTGCTATGTACGCAGGAGCTATCGGTTTCGATGGTCCGACCACGAGCTGGTACCTCTTCGACTCTAACAACCGCGTAGTCGGCACCAACTCGGTCTTTGTCGAGTTCTCGACCGCGAAGATTAGCGGCACGGCTATGTCTATATGTTTTGACTTTGGCGCGGGCAAGCAGAGTGCCGATACCTCGTGGCAGTACCCTGCGCAGTGGAAGGTAGAGTGTTCGTGGGATGGTCGCCGCTGGGTGACCCTCAAGGATACGGCCACCGACCAGCTTATCACCAACCTGCGTCCGGTACCGTTCTGGCCGAGCCGTCTGAAGCTGCTCACGGGCGACCAGAGTGTCAAGCCTACGGGCTATGACTGCGGTATGGGCCTGCAGCAGCACACCTATGCCATTCCGGCTGCGGCCTTTGGTTGCGAGAAGGTGCTTATTCGCATCACTCCCGCCACGGACAAGCTGGCACAGATTCGCTCGAAGGCTGAATCTGATATGATTTTGGAGAAGGGCGTTGTTACACCTCACTGCAAGCAGACAACCTTCTTCCGCTTCGGTTCTCTATATGTCTATTATAAATAAACAATATACATATTAACTAAACCAAAAACACTATGATTAAATCAACAAAACGTGGGGTTTACGTAACCCCGGACTTCGAGATTGAAGTAATCCAAACAGAGGCCGGCTTTGCCCTGTCGCTCGAGACCGAGGAGATGGGTCAGTATGATGAGGAAGCTCTGTAAACCTATTGTAGAACGACTAAAACTAATGAAGACAATGAAAAAGATTTTATCAATGTTGGCCGTTGCTGCAATGGCATTTACGGCTTGTACAACAGACATCACCGAGGATGTTGTAAAGGATAAGGTTAACGCAGGTTATACCTTTGAGTTCACCGTTGATCAGGAAGTTTCGCGTGCATTTATGGACGATGATGTAACCATCAAGTTCGAGGAAGGCGATGTGTTCGGTGTATATATTAATCCCGCAGACGGCAACACTGCTGCTACCAAGAATGCCAAGGGTACCCTCGGTGCCAATGGCGTAGTTACCGTTACAGGCCTTCCCGCAGAGGTTGTTGCCGGCGATAAGCTGATGGCATACTACCCCTGGGACAAGCTGAACAACGATCGTGAGGCTACGGATATTATCCTCACTATGCAGCACGTTCAGATGCAGAACGCAGCCGACAAGGTAAACCTTAAGCATATGCCGATGGTTTCGGAGACCACTATCGCTGAGGCAACCGACAACTCGCTCTATTTCCGTCCCGTGGCTGCAATTATTAAGTTCAATATCTACTCGTCTGACGAGGATTTCCAGAATGCTGTTATCTCGGGTGTACGTTTCGCTGCCGAGAAGCACGAGAACGTAACCGCTTGCAACTATGTTTCGGGTAACCGTTCCGGTTTCGACCTTACCAATATCTCGCACGATGGCGAAATCGCGGTTAAGAAAGAGACCTTCACGAACAGCTCAGATAAGCTTCAGTGGACAGTCACCTCAACGCCTTCGGCTTTGCAGGTGGCATACCGCGTAAATGTAAACTGCGCTAACGATACAGCGCGTGTTGGTACCGATGGTTCGGATGCAACTCCGGTATATGTATGTGTATGGCCCGGTAATTATGGCGGTCCTAAGTTCGACAACGAGGAAAACCTCTCTTTTGTTCAGGTATTTACTGAGAAGGGTTTCTTCAAGATTAATATGAACGAGAACTATGAGTTTGGTCGTGCGATGATTCGTCCCTTCTCGGTTGGTCTGGTTAAAGATGCTAATTTCCGCGTATCGGTTGGTTTGCAGTACGTATACGAGCACGCACACGTTGCAGGTATTGCTACCGACCAAATGCTTACTGATGAGCTTATCGTTATTGCCAGCGGAAATGAGGCAAAATGTAACAACATCTTCCCCCACAAAAAATTGACTGATTATAACACCTTTGCCAATAATGATCATGTTCGTGCAGCCTACGTTCAAACGTTGGATGGCTCGTATGGTGCACGTCTTGAGTACTTCACTGCAGGCAATAATACGCTGAAGCGTGGTGATAAGATTAAGATCTGTCTTAATGGAACCAAGCAGTATAATAATGCAAAGGCAAGCGGTGATAAGGAGGCAACTTCGGATGTACACTGTGTACGTATTATCCACTTTGCTCCCGAGAATATCCTTTCGCTTACCCCGGGTTGCGAGAATGAGATTGTAGCTAAGGAGAAGACTCTTGCAGAGCTTACAGATCAGGATATCTACACCGAGGTTACTCTTAAGGATATGGAGGTTGTTGTAAAGCAAACTTCGGAGGCTGGTACTCCTAACCTTCCGGCTCCCTACACCTATGGCTATGAGGCGGTTAAGATGGCTATCTACACCTCGATGTTGCAGGATAAGGATAACAATGCTATTTTCGCTCTCTTCAACCAGGATTGCGGCAATTGGCGTCGTAATGTAGGTGTACCGCAGGGTGTTGGTTCTGTTCGCGGTGTAATTGTTAATGAGACCTCGAATGTCACTGGTGATATGAGCGGCAATATGGGTCGCTACCAGGTTCGTCCTCTTGATGAAACTGCATTCAGCGGTATTTCTGAGACTGCAGAAGATGCAACCACCGTACTTGCAAAATGGTCGTTGCTCCGTGGTCACGTTTCAGTAAACAAAGACTATAAGTTTACTTGCGAGGATGAGGGTTGCCTCGGTACAAAGAATGCTACCACCGGTTATCAGCAGGGTTCAACCAACGCAGATGATCCGCTCTACTCACAAGGTCTCATTCCGCAGAATAAGATGTGGGCTACGCACGGTCAGTTGACTGATGGTAGAGCTCTCTTCTACAGCACCAACCGCGCATTAATCAACCGTAAAACTTATTTCTACTATGGCATAAACAGTACCACACAGTTACCTACTATATTAAATGTCAACGTAGTTAACTCTGGATATCCCGTAGGTATTTTCCACGGCTTAAAACGTAAGGTTGCTGCCGGCGGTAGTGGTGATATCAACTCGGTTTCATCTTACACTTCATTGGTATTCCACTCAAGTACCAAAGATTTCTACAAGTGGAATGGAACTTCGTGGACTAACGAGACTACCGGCTTCGTTATTGAGCTGCCCACTACCGGTGCAGATAAGCAGTTGGCAGTATCGTTTAGTATGGCTCCTGCTTCGGCTTACGGAGACAGTGCAACAGCTGTTTTATCAAACAAGATTCGCCACAATGTATTAGGCTATCCCGTTCACTGGAAGGTTGAGTGTTCGACTGACGGTGGCAACACTTGGACTGCTTGTCAGAATGCTATCACCCAAGATGAGAATGGTGCATTCGACCTGATGACTCCTAACCTCTACATCCACAACACAAAGTATCTGAAGCCTACAAATGCAGCAGCAAGCGCAACTTGGGATGCTGCTAATGCAGAGCTTGTATATGCTAAAACTCCGAGCGGAAGTATGAGTGCAGGTTACTGCCAGTACAAGTTCTTGTTGCCCGAGTCGGCACAGAATCAGGCAAAGGTTATGATCAAGATTTCGCCTCGTGACCTCACACTCGCTTGGCCTTCGAGCAACGCTTGGGGTGCTACATTCGATTCGGGTAATGAGTTGGCTACTTCGACTATGACACAGGGTTGTGTTATTGCATTCGAGGACGTAGCAGTAACTTGTGCGAAGTAATTTAGACAAGGTTAGTGGTTTGGGGTGCTTGCTGCATAGGGCGGCACCCCGACCAAAACCAAATTGATAATTGACAATTGATAATTGACAATTAGTTAGGGAGGTTCACTAATCTATCTAAACTCCCTAATAAACCAAAAGTTAAAAACACCTATAAGAATGTTCAAAAATTTAACCAAACAGATAACTACCTGCTTTACGGCGGCAGCGATGCTGTTGGGTGCTATGGCTACCCTCCCCTCGTGTGAGGCGTTGGACGATGCCGAATATCCCAAGGTGCTCGAGCTGATTGCTCCCACATCGGAGTACTTGGTAGACGAGCAGGAGGGTGTGGTCGAAATACCCGTATACGCTAAGGGCGGCTACTCGGTGAAGTTCATCAACAACATCGAGGGAAACTGGGCTACCCTCAACGCTTCGCATATGACCAATGACGGCACTCTCATCCTGAACCACAAGCAGAATGACGGATTCCGCCGAATGGCCGCTATCCGACTCTGCCTCGACTCGGGAGAAAGAGCCGACACCGTGTGGGTAAAGCAGAATGGTGTGGTGCCTATGATCGACTGTGGCGCCCCTTTCAAGGCCATCGAAGGCTCTTCGAACGAGTCTATAGAGCTGGCCGTAGAGACCAACATCCCCCTCGAGGATTTCACAATCACCTACACCAACAGTGGCGAAGAGTGGTTATCGGACATCACCCTCGAGGATGGAACCCTCTCGATGACCCCCGCGCAGAACCTCACCGACCAGCCCCGAACAACCATCGTGTCGTTCACCTACATCGACAGCTGGGAGGAGAAGTTCGAGTTGCGTGTATTCGTAACCCAGGCAAACAAGGATGACCAATTCGGTAAGGCTGTGACATTCGAGCAGATACGCGAAATGGCAACTGCCGAGGGTGTCGAAATCACCGAGGATATCAACCTCACAGGTTGGGTTATCAGCGACTTCCGCTCAAAGAATATGGCCTTCAACCCCAACACCCTATACTCGACCGTAGACACCTCCGTAAGTGCCCGCACAGCCTATATGGAAAGCGAGGATGGTGAGTATGGTGTACGCCTCTTCTTCAACGAGGCTGAGGATAACGAGCTGCGCCGATACTCGAAGATGCAGATCGGCCTCAAGGGTGCCAAAATCGTCAAGGAGAGCAACCCCGACCGCTACTCAATCGTAGGGCTCGAGGCTGAAAACCTCCTCTCGGGTGAGGGTGGCACTGCTGCCGACCTCCCCGCAAAGCGCAAGAGCATCAACCAGCTCACCGACAACGACATCTACACCTTCGTAACCCTCACCGACACCGAGTTTGTATTCAAGGATGGTGCCTATGTGAACTACTACGAGGGTTATGCACTGCTCGGCCCCGCAAACGACTTTGCGGATGATGCCAACGCGAAGCCCAACAACCGTATGGACGCTTGGGCATCGGTGCTCTACGATGCAAATGGTGACGGTATCTATATGTCGCTCAACTCGCTCGTGGAGTGGCGCCGCAAGGGTAATGGCGTACCCCAGGGCTCGGGCGATATGAGCGGTGTGATCGTACACGAGCAGAATCCTCGCTATGGCGACTATATGGGTCGTTACCAGATTCGCCCCATTGACGAGGAGGATATCCTCTCGATCGGCGACACCGGCGCGAAGTATCGCACCTTCGCGGAGTACAATGGCGACTACGCTGTCCGCTTCGGTCTCTACACTGCCGAGAAGTTCGGTAAGAAGTATCCCGCAGCAGGCGTCAACTCGATCGTTCCGCCCGATGTGGCTGAGGAGCGTCCCAACGTAGAGCTTCGTTGCGAGAATATCGAGACCAACGAGAACTACCCCATCGCCGGAGCTGCCGACTACAACGCACCCCACCCGGGTTGCTACATCGATGGCGAGAAGAAGGATGCCAACTACAATGGTACCGGTTGGGCTGTGTCAGGCGGTAAGAATACTACCGCAATGCAGTTTACATACGATGTGAAGGGTTGGTACAAGTGGAACATCAACGAGGATGGCCAGAAGACCGATATCAGCGGCTACAACGGCATCTGTATCGATATGTCTACCAAGAACATCAGCGGCTCGAAGTTCTGTATGGCCTTCACTTTTATGGCCGGCAACGGAACTGCTGCCAACTGTAAGGCTTATCCGGCACACTGGTGCGTGGAGTACACAATCGATGGCGGTGCTACTTGGACAATGGTCCCCGACAAGATTGTTTGTGACTCATACGAGAATCAACCCTTCGTGAAGTTGCGCTCACATCCGTGGTGGGACGCTTCGGTGGCTGCAAACAAATACTACACGCCCGCAGCCTGTGGCCTGGGATACACCGACCACATCTTCTTCTTCCCGACCGACATCTTCGGACAGGATAAGGTTACCATCCGTATCCGTCCCTATGATGACGTTCTGGCCAGCCTGCCCCTCCAGTGGGATGGCAGCGTGGAGAATGGCGTTGTTCGCGCAAGCACCACTCAGAAGAATATGATTCGCTTCGGAACTATTTCGTTGCGTTATATGTAATTTTTCGAAAAACTGACCGTAAGGGCTTCCCTCACATGAAGCCCTTGCGGTTTTTTACTCAAAAGATGTTAAAACACATTTTACAAATCGCAGCTGTAGCGGTGATGATGATGGTCGGTTGCTCTAAAGACCCGATCAATGATAACAAAAACAATGGCAACTCGAACAGTGGCAGTGGCCCTGCCGAGGGTCAGATAACACTCCGACTCGGAGCTAAAGGTTTCACCGAGTCGCGTGCCTCGTTGGATGGCACAAAGGTTCAGTGGGAAGCGGACGATGCGATTATCATCAACCGCAAGACCTGCTATGTCCAGATGAGCAATGGCAGCCCGGTGGTCTATGTCGACCGCTCGGAGGATAACACCTACGAGGCATTCTACCCCGCCCTGCTCTATGACAAGGCCGATAGGGCTTTTACTCTGCCCTTCTCACAATTCTACTACGAAAACACGTTCGGCCCCAGCGCACTGCCGATGTATGGCAAGTGCGAGGGAGGTCAGACTCTTAATATGGAGGCGATGTGTGGTGTCATCCGCCTCAATGTCCAGGGTGAGGGATACATCACCAGCCTCTATGTCGAAGACCTGGCGGGCAATAAAATTGCCGGCGAGTACAAATTTATAGGCACCGAGGGCTCGGTATCGACCGCCAACGTCAAGTCGGTATCATCAAATTGGGTGACCCTCAATTGCGCAGGCAAGGAGGATAAGGGAGCTACCCTCTCGAGTGGAGGAACGCTCTTTCACATCGTAGTTCCTGCAGGCTCCTACCAAAGCGGTTTCACTGTGCGCATCAGTGACCGTAACCGCAAAAAAGTGGAGAAGCGATATGGTAGTAGCTACACCATTGGAGCCGGCGAGATTCTTGATCTCGGCACGATCAACTACCAGCCCGATGAGCACCTGCTCTATGCGCAGCACTTCGACAACTGCACTTGGGGTGGCGACATTGTGGCCGGCACCAAAGGCTTCGGACGTGGCAGCACGGCAACCGACCTGCCACCCAAGTCGGCAACAGGTACAGAGGTGGCTGTGCGCGTAAAGAATAGCGACATTGCCGGCACTTTGTCTGTGACCGACACCGAATATACCCACTACACCTACAACAGCTCGGCACTGAACCTCTCGAAAGCATATATGCGCAACCGCGGTCTGGATGATTGGCGACTGCTCTACTATGCCCGCGAGTTCAAGGGCTATATCTGCGGTGGAGATCCATCCACACACAGCAATCGAGGAATCTTCCGTATGCCGTTTGTGAAGAACTTGGGCAACACTCCCTGTGTTGCCGAGATTTCGTTCCGCATCTGTCTGGAGAGGGGCTACTCAGGCAACATTCAGTTACAGGCCGTAGGCGATAGTGATGGTGGTAAGGTGACCAGTGGCTCGGGACTCGTCTTTTTGAACTATTGGGTCGATGGTCAGGAGCTTGACATCCACCCCAAGACCAGCACCCGCCTCTCACAGGCCTCACAGGCGCGTAATGCCATCATCATCCACGCCGGCGACTTTGCACCTGGCGTATGGCACGATGTGAAGCTAAAGGTGGGTGCATTCTCGAACAATACGACCCTTCGCCTCTATCCCTCGATTGTGCGCGATGCGAATAATGTATTCTACATTGACGACCTCGAGATTACCCGCATACCTTACGACTACGATGAGAGTGACTACACGATCGTGGAGCCCACCACCGAGACGGGCGACCCGAATGACGATGTTACACGTATGCGCTTGAGGGTCGGTACTACGGGCTCGCTGACCAACGATGCCCTCTTCTCGGGCTCGGAGGCATTGGGTTACACCTATATCAGCCCCGGCTTCGGCTCGAAGGAGAATGCTGTGGCCTCATACGATAAGTGGGTGGCAAGTGCCGAGCAGGGTCGCGCGCTGGCCGACAAGCACAACCGTAAAATTTGGTGTAT
>JBGUTM010000228.1:0-10898 GCA_045133075.1 Alistipes sp.
TAAATCGGGGAATTCGTTGAAAAAAAAACTTTTTATTTTTGGGTAAATAGCGAAAAATATACTTTTGTTCCGATTTACACCTTTCCCAATAGGTTAGAAAATTAATAAAAACAGAAAAATATCTTAAAAGTTATGAAGAAAAGTTACATTTCGCCCGCAGTGGAGATTATCTCGGTGAATATCGAGAGAGGTTTTGCAGAGTCGTTGGATAGCGGCATTGTAGATTACACCAAGGGTGGTGCAGATTCGTTGGACGACTAAACCTGAAGAGAGATGAAAAAGATTACTATCCTTATGGCATCAATCCTCGCAATGGTAGGATGTGCCAAGAATGCAGATTTCGAGAATGAAATCTCGCGCAAGCGTATCGAGATGAGCGTGTCGGCAGTTAAGGATATTGCCGAGGTATCGCGTATCGCATTCAACGGAGGTATTACCGATATGATTTGGGAGGCTGACGACCAGATCAAGGTTCACATTGCCGGCACCGGCGAGACTGCCTTCTTCTCGGTTAAGGAGCTGAGCTCTGATAGTCAGACCGCACGTTTCCGCGGTGAGGTTTACGAGCCCGAGGCCGTGGATAGCTACTACGCCTTCTACCCTGCAACTGCGGGAATCAACGGCACCAATGTAAACTTTATCCTGCCCCACGAGTACAACGGAGTGGGCGCGAGCGAGCCCTACCTGGTGGCTTCGCACGAGAACGCCGAGCGTTACCACGTGGAGATGAACTTCCGCCCCGTGACTGCACTGCTGGAGCTTAACCTCGGCTTTGCAGCCGATAAGGTGGTTATCGAGAGTGTTAATGGCGAGTCGTTGTCGGGCGTATTGCTCTACAACTGCGCTGACGGCACCCTCACCCAACCCGCAGGCAAATCAAGCATCACACTCAACTCGTTTGCCGCAGGTACACATTATATCTATATGCCCGAGGTAACCCTGGCAAAGGGCTATAAGGTGACCGTTACCGTTGGCGACAAGCAGATGATCAAGACTGTAAGCTACGGCAAGGAGAAGAAGTTTGTTGCAGGTGAGGTTACCCCGCTCACTATCAACAAGTTCGAGGGTGTTGCAGTAAATCTCTGCGATGTTTACACCACCTATACTCTCTACAAGCGTGGCAACTCGGAGGCCAACAACACCTCGCTGACCAACACTATCACCTTCTCGGGTAACTGCTCGTATGCAGGCATCTCGAGCACCTTGGTTAAGGAGTGTGGTGTGAATATCAACGGCACAAACATCACAGCCACCGCATCGAATAAGCAGTTCTCGATTGACAACCAGACCAATCAGGGTCAGGGCACCTATAAGGTTTACGCTTATGTTAAGACCATTGACGGCACCGTCTACAAGTCAGCCGAGCAGACACACTATATCACCGGTCTGCCGTATTCGGTGAATATGAAGAAGAAGAGTGCAAGCGAGATTGGATGGACAACCACCGGAACTGTTTCAACTTCGGGTTATGGTTTAGTGGTTTCTTATAGATATGGAAAAAATAGCGAAAAATCAGGAAATATATTCTCTCCGACATTCTCTTTGCCAGAGAATACCAATGTTTCCTACACAGCATATACTTGCTTCTATACGGGCGGTGCATCTAAAGCATCATTTACCTTATATAGTGGAGCAACTTCTGGAACAACAGTCAATAATGCTAATTCCAATTCGCCGTCACTTGTAACGAGTTCTCTGACCCCTGGTGATAATAAATTTACAGCATGTACTCATAGTGCAATACTTTCAAGCTCGTCACCGCGTATATATATAGGAGGTAGTAATGTAACAGATGGCAAATTTGGCTGGAACGTCATTGAATACTATGCAACAGTTCGTCAAGTTACCATCAACTACGCATTGTAATCGCGTAATTCGATAATATAATTTTACTTTTCAGCCCGACCTTTTGCGAGGTCGGGCTGATTGTTTATTGGTTATGAGGGGTATCTACCTCCACTCTCGGCGGAAGGAGTGAATCTTGCGGCGTACACGCAGAAGGTACAACACCGCCGCCGTACCCAGACCGAACAGATAGCCGAGGAACAAGCCGCAGGGTCCCATATCGAGTACAAAACCACAGATATACCCCACGGGGATATTAAGCACGATATATGCCAACAACGATATCCACGAGATAATCTTCACATCCTGAAATCCACGCATAATACCCACGCCCGCACACTGCAGAGCATCGAAGACCTGATAGAGCGCAACCATCAGCAACAGCTGTGAGGCGAGCTCCACAATCTCGGCATTGGTGGTGAAGAGCTGTGGTATGGCGTGATTGAATGCAACAAAAACTAAGGCTGCAATCAAGTCCCACAGCAACATAAGGTGCAGTGCAGCCTTCGAGGTGAGGCTCATACTCTCGGCATCGCGTGCTCCGTAACAGTGTGACACGCGGATTGTCACCGCCGTACCCACCGCCAGCACTATCATAAATGTAGCATTACTCAACGTCATCGCTATCTGGTTGGCTCCAATGGCAACAGCATCAAACCACCCCATCATCACACCCGTAATCACAAAGGCCAAGGCCTCGAGAAACATCTGCGCAGAGATGGGTGCACCCATCTTCAGCAACGACCAGAAATCGGCCCTGCCGAAACGCACCGAGGGCAACAGCGAGGTATAGGAGCGATAGCGGCGGTGAAGGATAAAGTAGCCCACACCGAGTAGCGGCATACACAAACGCGATATGAGCGTAGCCATACCTGCACCCTCAACACCCATCTCGGGAGCACCCCACTGGCCATAGATAAGCACCCAGTTCAATACGATGTTGAGCATATTGCAGAGCATCATTATCACCATCGGCACCACCGTATTACCCACGCCATCCAGGAAGTTCTTGAAGGCACTGAACAACAACACCGGAAATAGACTATAGGCCATCATACGATAGTACGGCAGAGCGGCATCGACCACCTCCACCGGCTGACCCATACGATATAGCAGCGGCTCGAAGCCTAACTGCATAATCACAAAGGTCACGCCGAGCAATGCAAAGAGCAGAATGGCGTGTTTGAGATAGGATGCCGAGCGGAGCCTGTCACCCTGCGCAAAGAGTTCGCCCACCAGAGGTGTCAGCCCGAGCGTAAGGCCCTGCCCCGTCACAAAAAAAAGAAGCGAGATCATAACACCAAATGATACCGCTGCCAGTGGCAGAGGGTCATCACCACCATACTGCCCGACCATCACATTGTCGGCAAACTGCACAAAGACGTGTCCGAGTTGGGATATCACAATCGGCAGAGCCAGCTTCAGCGTGGCGGCATAGTAGGACCTATATTTGGTAAAACTATACATCGGAGGGCAAAGGTACAAAGAATTCAAAAAAATGCAATCTTTTTTACTTTGGCTGGGGGCTGGGGGTGGACAAAATAAGGGAGTCCGATAATTCAGACTCCCCCACTCAAGAACTATTCCGAAAAATCTATAACAAGAGCTATTTTGAAGCTGCTCGCAGATGACATATCCGCAACATACTTAATCGTATGTGAGGAATATACAATCAAGGCAGATGCCCAAAGAGCCTTGTTAGAGGATTTTTACTCTAATTTGCAATACGACAATCTACGAACACCGGCAGGTGATCGGAGCCGTGCTTACCTCCATAGCCCTCGATATCTACACACCAATTAGAGATTCGCACCGCATTGGGTGTGAAGAAAAGGTGGTCGATATGGGTACTATTACCCGGCTTAGGTGCCTTATAGCCACTATGCGATGGATACACTCCATTGGTGGGCTCGGCAACTGCCGTAAACGAATCATTGATAAACTGCGATGCAATGATGGTCTTATATGGTTTGGTATTCTCATCCGAATTGAAGTCACCAGTACACATCGCCGGCATACCCTTCGCAATCTCGCGCACAGCCTGCACCAGAATATGTGCCGCAACCTCCTTCGCCTCGGGGCCGAGGTGGTCGAAGTGAGAGTTGAAGAGGTAGAACTTTTTATCGGTGGCCTTATCGCGGAAGAAGGCCCACGTCAGCAGACGCGCCGACCAAGCTCCATATCCCGGAGTGCCGGCCTTGTCGGTAAACCAGATGGTATCCCAATCGAGCAACTCCAGACGCTCCTTCTTGTAGAAGATGGGGTTGAAATGGCGTGTACGGACATTATCATCACCTGCAACACAAGTACCAATCCAAGCATAGCGGTCGCCGATATGCTTCATCATATCCTCAATCTGGGGCATATAGGGCTCCTGCGATCCGATAAGGTCAAAGTCGTACTTCTCGATGGTCTTAACAAGCGGTATCAGTCGCTCTTCCCAGGTAGGTTTCTTCACCGGATATTGGATATTGTACGAGGCCACGCGCAGCGACTTCTTGCCCCACTCCTTACGCGAAACCTGCAAAGCCTTCATCTCGGCATCGGCACGTGCCGCAACCTTCGGCATAGCCATAATAGGTGTCACATTCGTAGCATCAACAACCAATGCACGCGAGGCGTAGTCAATCTCGAGCTCGGTCGTAGTGACCAAACGCATCTCACTCTTACCGAAGATGTCGGATGTATAGGCAATATAGATGGTACCATCCTTAGCTTGAGCCACACAGGGATCCAACGAACAGTTATCCTTCGTAAGGCGCATACCGCCATACCAGGTCGAGCCGTTATCATCCGATAGGTAAACAAACATCTTCTCGGGAAGCCAATAGAGAGGTTGATCGAAGCGACCGTTGCGCACCATCATCAGCTTACCATCGGACAGATTCGTAAAGAGGATATTCTGATCGGGAGCAGGGAGATGTTGCCAAGCCTTCGGGCTCCACGACACTCCATCCGTAGACCACGAAGCGTAGGCATAGGCCGTATTTGCCGAGCGGGTAACCATCGTAATACCACCCTTCTGATTAACGTAGAGTGTCGGATTGGTATAACGCTCCTCAACGGCACTCGGGGTCTTGACAACACCCAGGTGTGCACTCCACGTTGCACCCTCATCATCCGAAACATACACTCCCGAGCCTCGCTTCGAGTCGTAATCTTTATAGGCTTCAGCATAGGGCGAGAACCACTTATGGCCCTTCTGCGCCGAGGCAATCCAGCGGCGACCCTCATAGCCTATAACATCTCTACCCCACAGAGCCACCGGCAGTATCCACTTGCCATTACCGGGGTGAATGACCGGCTTACCGGTGCAGATACCTGCGCCAAGGTGTATGGGCTCACTCCAGGTGGGATTGGCACTCTCAGCATTGCTGCTGACGGTAGCAAACAATGCTCCGCGGCCATCGAAGTAGTACATCGACACCGTGTAGAAGTACCACAACTCACCCTTGGGCGACCGCCATAGGATACCGTGGTTAGCCGAGCGGGGAGCCTTCAGCGTGGCATCGTGCGGGTCGATAACGCCCGCAGGCATACGCCACGACTTACCTCTGTTATCGCTATAAGCCAGCAACAGGAAGCCCTTTTCGTTCTCGCCGCCACCCAACACCGAAGCCCACAGACGTCCACCATCCATAACCTCTATATCGGTCAGCTTTGCAAAGTCGATATTCTTCACATCATACGCATCACCGGGGGCGGTATTTACCGCTACCCTCTCCGCTGCAGGGTCGGGACGCTCGGCCGTGCCGAAAACATTATCTGCCACTGCCACATTCGTTGCGACAGCAAGCAACATCGAAAGAATTATCTTATTCAAACGCATATTCTCGCTCCTTTTTTAGTTGTAACGCACGGCCAACGAGCCGAAGCTAACATAGGTATCGGTCATCAGGTTGGGACGCAATGCAGCCTTGTCGGTATTGCGCGTAGCCAACGTAGCGGCATTCTTAGTGATGGGCACGATACGAACGGTCACATTCTTGCAGCCAAAGACCTCATCCGGCAGTTTGACCATATGCTCGGTGAATCCCAGACCCGCCTCTTCGGAGGTCGGGTAGGTCGCGCCGCCGATATCGTTCATATACCACCAGGGCACCGAACGCAGTGTTATAGGCTTGTGGGCGATACGATAGAAGTGCTTGCCGTCAGTCGAGTACTCGACACCCCAATATACGGGGAAGTGCAACGATGTCGCCGCACTAATCTCGCCAGCACCGAACGAGAAGGCCACAATCAGGTTATCACCCGACAGGCCCTCGGTCGAGAAGTTAAGCTCGATACCGCGACCGCAGTTCTGCTCCCAATTCCACCAATTGCAAGCCTTCGCCTTGATGCGCATAGCACCACGCAACACCATTCCGCGGTCACCCTTCGAACCAAACTCCTTACCATCCGATATGCGCGGGTTATTATAGTCGCGACCGCGAATAATCTCACCCTCCACCATCGAATGGACCGTACCCTGACCCTGGTCGGCCAAAATTCGCTCTGTGGACACCATCTTACGCTGTCCCCTATCTGTATTGAATGTAAAGGAGTTATCGCTCCAATTCCACTCTGCGATACTCTTGTAGTTTGATTTCTCGGGCTCGGCGGCCATTGCGATATCATCGCGCGTCATCGGGCGGATAGCTGCCACGCCGAAGAAGTCGGCCACACCATAGCGAGGCATCCAGGTAAACACCAGCACACCCTTCATATCGCCTGCACCCTTCGGCACTCCGCTTCCATCACGGCGCCAGGGCACCTTGGTATTCATATACATATAGATCTTCGAGCCGCTCTTATCGCACAGCAACGAAGCCCAGCCATCCATCATTCCATTACCAAACTGATTGATTTTTGACCACTGAGAATAGTTCTCGTAGACATTCGATAGTGAGCCATCCTTAAAGATAAACTCACAATCCTTCAGAGTCACGAATGTATATACATCCTCCGATGTCAGTTCGTGTATATAACGCTCCTTGCGAGGTAGCGCAGCAGCATTACCTGCAAACTGTCGCACGATAGCCTTGCTCGAGAGGTTATTGATGGCGAAACGGTCGCTACCATATCGCGAGATACTGGTACCATTCAGGTTGAGCATCATACGCGCATAGCGCGGGAAATTTGGTACATCTTTACTTGAAGAGAGATGACAACGGAAACCATACTTTCCGTCCAGCGACTCGAAATATACCACCTTCTGGTTGCTGTTATTCACCGACTTGAAGAAGGCCTGCGAATTATGCTCACGGTTTTCGCTCTCAGGATCGCTGATAACGAAACCTTCGATAAGCACATCGGTCTCGATGATGGTAGTCGAGCGTTTTGCGGCCTCCGCACGCAACTCCTCGAATCGCCACACCTTCTGTGCCCGAGCCTCTGTTGCGGCCGGCAGTGCCACCAGTAGCAGCACTACCGCCGTCAATAGGGTTTTTAGTTGTTGCTTCATAGATGAATTTTTCACAATTATATACCACAAAGGTAACAATTATTGCATTAATTGTTGTAACGAACTGCAAAATAGTTCATCAAAGTCCACGGCAATGAGGGTGTCGCTGCCGGATCATCGGTAATGTACTCCAGAATCGAGCCGAAGCCTCCCTTGCTATCGGGACGCAGACGGATATAAATCTCATCCTTACCGGCCAACTTGTCTGCCGGCAGAGGTATGAACACTGACTTATAGCCTGCACACTGATAGAGTTGCGAGGTGGGAGTCCACTGGATGCAGTCGGGCACCGAAAAACGCTTGATGGTCACCCACTCGGCATTATCACCACGACCCGTACTGTCGGTTGTCGAGTACTCGGCAAACCAATAGCGTGGGCCGAACTGACCGCTTTGTAATGTATTTTGCATCGAGGTTACGGCGTAAAGATGGCCCGTAGCAGGAACATTCTTGGTTGAAACCGTAAATACGAAACAACGCTCGTTACCGTTATTGTCGAGATTGAAATACATCGACCATGAAGAACCAACCTCTTTGGGCACTTGGCCCTTACCGGCGTGATTAGGATTATTGTTGATTGTATCGAGGTATTGGCTGTTATAACCCGTATAGCCCGGAGCCATCCAATTGGTTGTTCCATCTTCGAGCAGAACTCCCAGACCGTTCTTATTACCGCGGTTATTGCCGAACATAAACTCGTCACTTGTGCCAACAGGACCCAAATATGAGTAATCCACAAATCTCATCGTAATAGCAGAGTTAGTCTTGCTGCCCGAAGAGTTGTTATCGGTATAATAGAACGAGTGCGACATCGTTGCGTTCTTATCCACACCTGCCGTTACGGGAACAGGACGCAGATACTCGTTGGTAACATAAGCCCACTCGGCCAACATAGTCGATTGAGCATCCTTGGCATCCTTGGCCATACCGAAATCCTCATACGACTGGTGGCGAATCTGATAGCGACCGATATTGCCATAGGTATCCTCATCGTTAGTGCCGTTATCCTGATACTCAAAACGAGTATAGAGCTCGTGTACCACAACTCCCGACATTGTTCCCACACCATAGGGCAGACACTTACCATCACGGCGATAGGGGCAGGTAGTATTGGTGTAGACGTAGAGAGCATCGCCATTCATATCGTGTACCAAGATTGGGAACTTAGCGGTACGATTGGCTCCGGAAGCGTTGGCATAACCCTCGTTAATCGGGGTCATCGGGCCCTTACGCACCGTAATCTCGCAATTCTGAAGCTTTACGTAGGTAAAGATATCCTCATCGGTCAGCTCTCCAATAGTCTTCTCCTTTACGGGAATTGTTGCTCCCGGCACGCGCGACACCATCATTGCGGCCGTAACATCCGTAATCCAGTAGTATTCGGGAGAGGTTTCACCGAGCATATTCGAGAGTACGGGTTTCGAGCGGAAGAGTTTTGCACCACGCAACGATAACGACACCTTATCGCCAAATTCGAAGAGGTTATCCTCCTTGGTTAGGGTCTTGAGCATAAAGCCATACTTACCATCCAGCGACTCGAGATAGATTGTACGCTCACACACCGAGTAGTCGATAGTTGCAGGTGAGTTCTGTGTGTTATCACCGGCATTACCCGACTCGCGGTTGCTCACCACAATACCCTCCACAAGGATATCATCGGCCAGCACTACACCACTCTCCTCGGCCATTGCACGTACCTGCTCAAAGCTCTTCTTCACGCCGAGCTTGTCACTTGCCGTGCATTGAGTTACTATCACATTGCTCTTAACATTATTGTTCCAACCATCGATGTACGACATCGTAACGCGAGCCTTACGCAGGTTATTCTCGCTCGGGTTGGCAGCGTAGTCAAAGCAGAGTTTTACTGCTTCGCCCTGCTTCTCAACACGCAGATTGCTCAACCACTCCTCACTTTCGGTGAGATTTACGGCCGTAACATCAATCTGGTCGGCATCGACATTGGTATCAATCACCGTAGTCGACTCGCCTGCCGCGCTACCATCAACAACGACACCCGCATCCTTCATCTTAAGGTACTGCGCAGCCAAACCTCTCTGACGGATATAGACCGTATCGGCGTGGTTGTATTTCTCGATAGCAAGACGCAGGATTGCCTGACGGTGGGTCTTGTCATTTTGAGTATAGCTCACATCGAAGCCCTCATCGTTCGAGGCACTCGAGGGGAACGACACCCAATCGGCATCATTCAGTAGTGAAATGGTGTAGGTGTTGTTTGAGTAGACATCTACGTGCAACACATCAGCCATAGACTCCACCTCGTAGACCTTCTGCAAGGCACCGAGCTCACTACCCGTGAAGGGAGTGGTCTCCTCGGCAACACAAGCGGTGGCGAGGGCCGCCAAAGCAACCACGCCACATCTGAAAACCTTCTTTATATCAATCATTTTCATAGAATATCAACTTTTGAGGATTATTGCATTTTGACACAACGCACGGGGATTGCATCCGACACCGCCAGGTTGCGATCGCCACTGCTGTGAGTATAGCGATAGGGATTTCCCGACTGGTTCATATAGATTGACGGGAGATAGACTCCGTCCACACCCCAGTTCGCACGATTAGAACCGGTGGTAGCCATAACGGTTCCGGGAGTCCATGCTACATCGGGAATACCGACCATATAGAAGCGTCCGCTGGTAAGGGTTGCTGCCGAATCGTGAGCATAGAAGCCTGTCATATACATTGCTCCCTGCTCCGAACGAGTAGACGGATCTGCTGCCACACCGCTATTGTTACGCATATAGCTGATACGCACTCCGCACTGCGGCAACCATACGAAGTGGTCATTGGTCTCGGCACCCTGATAGTAACCACCGAAATTATCGTTACCCGAGTTACCTGAGTTGATTGTACCATTGCCCACCAAATAGTGCTTATAAACATAGTACGAAGAGCCGTTATTTTGGTAATCGCGGTAAGCGTGCAGCAACTCCGAGAAGCCGGCCACGCGATAACCTACAGGACAGGGATCGAGATTACCCTTGCCGGTGGTACTCCACAGGTTGGCACTACCTCCGACATTAACCTTCAGCAGATCGGAAGCCCAAGTATGGAAATAACCACTCACGCGACCGTGAATCATCGCCATAGGCGTAGCTGCCGCGGCCTCGATATTCTGTGCTGCAGTGTCGAAGTGTTTGTTTTCGAACTTAAACTCCTTGCCCAGCTCCTGATTGACATAGACAGTTGCTGTATTTGCACTGAAGGACTTTGCCTCGTAGCCCCACTTATTCTGAATCGAGAAGTTCTTAGTCGAGTAGTACGAATCCATTGTAGCAGGGCCCGGGAGCGGTGTGTTACGTCCCCACTGGTACATAAGACCCGCTGTCTGGGCAGCCTTATATGCATCCATTGCGGCTACATCTGCAGCCGACTTGGGCGAATAGTTCGCACCGAGGTTACGATCGAGGATGGTTATATCCTTAGCCTTACCAAGTACCTGATCCTCGGCATCACTAACCCAGATATGCCAGCTCCACAACACATTCATCTCGGCATCGAAGAGCGAAATCAATGCATTACCATTATTACCACTGCCATTGGTCGTAAATAGAATCTTGCCGGCATCCTTGTCAAAGTGGACATTACC
>JBGUTM010000229.1:0-2198 GCA_045133075.1 Alistipes sp.
TTGGTCCAATCTGCACCCTTCCACTCGTCCCAGAGCACCTCCTCACGGATACCGTGCGGGCCATCCGTGCACCACACCTCGGGGATGCCAAGACGGGGAACACCCGGAGATGAAAACTTCGATTGCGCGTGGAGCATCGCAATCTTCTCATCAAAGGTCATACGTGCCAGAGCATCCTCAACACGCTCCTCGATGGGCTTGCTGTCATCAAGATAGACTGGCTTGTCGCTGCTGCCGCAGGAGGCAGCCCACACCAGGCTCAAGATAGAAAAAAGATAAAAAATTTTCTTCATAATAGTTTAATGGTTAATATGTTATTATTGATTATTTCAATTACAACTTTCGGTAGTGGCAATACATCAATTCGCCCTCATTATCGCGCAAGTGCATACCTCCACCCTGGCAGTGATGCCACATCTCGCAGTCGGCACACTCTCCCTTGCGGGCCCACTCGCGGTTGCGGAACGGCTCAAAGCGATTTTGCCATACCTCCCAGAAGTGGTCGTGGTAGATGTTGCCTTGCGAGAAGTTACCCCTGACGCTTGTGCATCCCGAAATTGAGCCATCGACACGAATTGAGGCTACCGATACACCTGCGGCGCATTGGTAGAAGTGGTCGCGCACCTCAGCCTCGTAGTCGCCCAGGAAGCCTTCGCAGGCGTAGCTTACATCTATGCGCCCCTCCTTGCGTGTGCGCTTGATGAAGTCGAGCGTAGTGCGAAACTCCTCATTTGAGAGGTTTAGCGTGGGGTCGTGTGCGGCGCGGCCCGCCGGAAATATCGAAAATATACGCCACGAGCCAACACCCTGCGCAATGAGCCACTCCTTGAACTCTTCGAGATGTTCAACCATCTGCGGTGTGAGGCAGGTGATGATATCGCAGGCAAGATTTTCATACTTGAGAATCTCGTGTATGGCTGCTGTGGCCTTATCGAAAGAGGATTCGCTGCGGCGGATGTGGTTATGAGCCTCTGCAAAGCCGTCAAGACTCACCGATATCGAGCGCAGGCCAGCCTTGATCAGCGCAGCAAGACGCTCGGGGGTGAGAGCTACTCCGTTGGTGACCATTCCCCACGGATATCCGCGTTGTGCCACCTCGGCACCAGCCAGCTCCAAATCCTTGCGCATAAGCACCTCGCCACCCGAGAAGATTACGAGTACCTCGCGAGGGTCTACATTCGGCGTGACCTCCTCGTCTAATACACGTAGAAAATCCTCCAAGGGCATATCTTTGACCGACATATCGGCACGACAGTCGCTACCACAGTGGCGACAATTGAGGTTGCAGCGCAGTGTCATCTCCCAGAATAGAGTGCGTAGGCGGTGCTCCTCGACCGTCTTGCGATAGAGGTTGTCAAAGATGTTCAGTGCAATCTTCTTGCGGAGTTTGCGGAGCATAGGGTAGACTATTTCGCTTTGTCTGCGGGCTTGATATCGCCATTTGCGGGAGACTCGGGCGAAGATATTTCGACCTTCTTGGGCTCGGAGGTTGCCTCCACGGGTCGGCGCACGCCATACATCACCACAATAGAGGGTGTAACTTCGACATTGTCGGTCTTCTCCTTTTTACTCTTCGAACCCTCCTTTACGGTCGAGCAGGCGGTGGAGAAACCGAGTAATGCGATGATTGCCAATTTGATGCTTTTCATATCCAAAAAAGTTTCCAATAACAATAGGTGTACAAATATAGTTATTTTAACTCAAAACGGAAAATAATCGTAAAAAGTTTTGCAAATCAAGAAGTTTTGTTTATATTTGTTAAACCTAACACAAATTAACACTTAAAACTTATGACTGGGAAAGTAAAATGGTTCGATAGCAAAAAAGGCTACGGATTTATCATTGCGGAAGATGGTAAGGAAATTTTTGTTCACTATACGGGTATCGTAAAAGAGGGTTTTAAGGCTCTCTCGGAGGGTCGCGCTGTGGAGTTTGAACTCGGCGATGGTGCTCACGGCGTGCAGGCTGTGAATGTCGTAGAGGTGAAAGAGTAAAGCTATCTTTTGTAATTTAAGATTAAGACGCCCAAACGGGCGTCTTTTTTTGAGGTTTAAGGAGGTTGGGGAATGTAGAGATATTGGTAATAATTCTGCACTCCTTAACCTCCTTAACTTCTCTAATCTCTCTATAAAACTGCAAACAAAAACAGCAGAGATTAACTCTGCTGCTCTCTAAATTGTCGGGGAGACTGGATTCGA
>JBGUTM010000230.1:0-3019 GCA_045133075.1 Alistipes sp.
TATTATTCTGGTGGACTACACACGTCTGTTGCAGGGTCGCGGTATGTCGGTACTCGATGCAGCCGTAGCTGCCGGCCGCTCGCGTATGCGTCCTATCTTGATGACTACCCTCACAACCGTTATGGGTATGGTGCCTATGGCCGTTGGTGATGGTGTGGGTTCGGAGATGTGGAACTCACTCGGTATGTCGGTGGCTTGGGGTCTTTCGTTCTCAACACTGATCACCCTGCTTCTTATTCCGGTACTCTTCTGCATCCTCGCACTTCGTCAGGAGCGCCAGGCGGCAAAGAAAGTTGCTAAACTTAATGCGTAACAGATTATGAAAGCTATATTTTTGGCCTGCAATCAGGCACTTTATGTAGAGGTACAGCAAAAGATGGCGGAGATCGGCGTCCGCGGTTTTACCTCGTGGGAGGAGGTTATGGGTTGTGGTATGACAACCGGTGAGCCTCACCTGGGCGATGCCGTATGGCCCACGCTCAACTCGGCGATAATCTCGATTGCGGAGGACGACAAGGCAGATGCACTGCTTGCGGCTGTCCGCCAACTCGATGAGGAGAACCCGCAGCTCGGTCTGCGAGCCTTCTGGTGGAGTGTTGGCGGCACGATATAGTCCGCCCCCTTCCCGACAAAAAACGCTACTCAATTTCGATTGAGTAGCGTTTTTTTTTGTTGAGGTTGGTTGGGAGGGGTATGTTGCAAAAACTCCCCAGTAGCCCCAGAAATCCCACACCCCCTCCACAAAAAAAACAGCTCCCCACAAAGGGAGAGCTGTCCGTAAAACTGAAGGGTAAAAAGCCAATGGCTTCCCTAAAAACAATTAGATAGAGATCTCCTTAATCTCAAACTTGAGAACACCTGCAGGAACGGTCACCTCGACAATCTCGCCGGCCTTCTTGCCGAGCAGAGCCTTGGCAATTGGGGTGCCGATGGCGAGCTTGCCCTCGCGGAGATTAGCCTCATTCTCCGAAACAATGGTGTAGGTAACCTCCTTGCCGTTGTTGTGGTTGAGCAGGGTCACCTTACTCAAAATCTGCACCTTGCTCTTGTCAATCTTGGTCTCATCAATAATGCGCGAGTTAGCGAGAGTATCCTCGAGCTTGGCAATACGCATCTCGAGCAGGCCCTGAGCCTCGCGTGCTGCATCATACTCCGCATTCTCCGACAGGTCACCCTTATCGCGTGCCTCGGCAATGGCTGCGGCTGCCGCAGGACGCTCGACCGAACGCATATGGTCGAGTTCATCCTTCAACTTCTTGTAACCCTCTGCTGTGAGGTAGATAATCTCTTTTGCCATAATTCTTTATATTTTATATATATTATTATCCATTTCGGAGTGCGAGCTTCTTTCGCCCCCTTGCATATTCGGAGTGTGAGCACCTTTCAATCTCGCCCCCCTCTTGCTTGCTCGGAGTGTGAACACCTTTCGTTCTCGCCCCCCTTGCTTGCTCAGAGTGTGAACACCTTTGCCCCGCTCCTGGCATGTTCGGCCCCTGGTTAGGCCCCGTTTTTGGCGACATAAAAAATTAAGAACTCCGACTCCTCGCCGAGAATCGGAATCCCCCATAAATCTGGATGCAAAGGTAGAGCTTATTTTTTAATTTGCAAAGAAAAGGTGACGAAAAGAGTTGCAAAGAGTTCGAAACATACAAACCGGTTTTCGGTTTATGGCATAAATCGTGCCTACCGCATAAATTATGCTATTTTTCATCGGTCTATACATTATCGTTGTGGCAGTTTTTGCGGCAGATGTCGTCCTGCACGAGGAGAACCCCTATCGTGCGATGTGTCGTATCGCCATCGTGGTATTGGTACCACCTCTCGGAATCCTACTCTACCTGATTGACGGCCGCCGCCCTCCTATGCGCTACCACAAGCCTTCACACCCTCACCGACAGGGCCAGACACAGCTTGTCTACAACCTCTGCAACGAGCCTCCGACACTGCACAATAAAATCACACCACTCCACAATGCCGACAGCACCTACTCGGCCATCATTGGCTCGGTGCAGCGTGCCCGCGAGAGCATCTGCCTGGGATATTACATCTTTGTTGATGACCGCGTGGGCAGGGTTTTATGCAATATCCTCGAGCGCAAGGCCAGGGCCGGCGTGAAGGTATTGGTCATCTATGATGCCATAGGTTCGTGGCGACTGCGGCGGAGCTCAATCCTGCGCCTACGCCGTGCAGGAGTAGATATACGTCCCTACAAGCCTATACGTTTCCCGTGGCTACGCAGCGATATTGCCCGCCGCAACCACCGCAAAATAGCAATTATAGACTCACGCATAGCATTTACGGGTGGCATAAACATTGCTGAACGCTATATTGACGGCAATGCACTGGGGCGGTGGCGGGATGAACATCTGCGTATCGAGGGCGAGGCTGCCCAGCGTCTGCAAAGACTCTTTGCCCGAGATTGGGTTGCTTGTGGAGGGGCCGCCGAGGCTCTGCCAAACCCGAAAGGTGAGCACCATATCACCAACTACTCTTCGGTGCAGATTCTCTGGAACGATGAGAAGGATAGACGTTATGCCCTGCTCGATACGCTCACGGCAGCCATCCTGCGTGCCGAGCGCATCATCAGGATTTCGACCCCCTACTTCATTCCGCCACAGGGTCTCTTCGATGCTCTGCGCATCGCTCTGGCAAGCGGCGTGAGGGTGGAGTTGATGATACCCGAACGCGGCGATTCGCGTCTGACGGCTATGGTTTCGGAGAGCTATCTGCGAACAATTGAGCAGGCGGGAGCAGATATCTATCGCTACAAGAATGGATTTCTGCACTCGAAGGTGGGCCTTATTGATGATCAGAGAGCCTGGGTCGGCACCGCCAATATGGATTATCGCAGTCTGTGCGAGAATCTCGAGGTTGCGGCACTTATCCACGATCGCAAGGTTATCGCCGAGCTCCACCGTCAATTCGAACGCGACAAACGCGAATGTCGGCCGAGCGTTGGCAATAAATGTCATATCACCACCTCGAGGGCTATTGTCGAGGGCTTTGCCCGACTGCTGTC
>JBGUTM010000231.1:0-3640 GCA_045133075.1 Alistipes sp.
CGTCTTTTCTACGCTATCCCCAAGCAGGAGAGCAACCCGACATCCGCAGCCGATACCACCGCAATACCCAAGTTCAATACCCCCGATTCGACCAACATCAAGAATCCGTTCATAATTCCGGGTATGCGCAAGATGGTCATCGACCCACAACTCAACCCTCACTATACATTCGAAAACTTTATCGAGGGAGAGTGCAACCGACTGGCTCGTTCGGCAGGTATGTCGATTGCGGTCAATCCGGGCAACGACACCCCGTTCAACCCACTATATATATATGGCAACTCGGGACTCGGCAAGACCCACGTTGCGCAAGCTATCGGTCACGAGATTCGTCAGCGTCACCCCCATTTGCAGGTACTCTACGTCTCGATGAACAAATTCCAGGCGCAGTTCCAGACCGCTACCAAGAATGGCGAGATTCCTGACTTCATCCACTTCTATCAGATGATAGACGTGCTGATTATTGACGATATCCAGGAGTTGTCGGGCAAACCCGGTACCCAGAATGCCTTCTTCAACATCTTCAACCACTTGCAGATGTCGGGCAAGCAGCTCATCCTCACCTCGGATAAGCCGCCCGTGGAGTTGAAGGATATCGAACAGCGACTGCTGACCCGTTTTAAGTGGGGTTTGTCGGCACAAATCAACATTCCCGACTACCAGACCAAGATTAAGATTATCCGCGCCAAGGCTCAACAGATTGGTGCCACCATATCGGATGAGGTTATAAACTATCTGGCAGAGAATATCTCGGCCAATGTACGCGAGATTGAGGGTGCACTCTCATCGCTGGTGGCCAACACCTCGTTCCTCGGTCGCAAGATTACCACCTCGCTGGCCAAGGATGTACTGAAGGTATACGTAAAGCTGACCCAGAAGGAGATTACCATCGACCACATCATCAAGACCGTGTGTGAACACCTAAACCTCGACCTGGAGCGTTTCAACTCGCCCGAGCGTACCCGAGATATCGCACAGGCTCGACAGATTGCGATGTACCTGGCCAAGCAGCACACCAAAGCTCCGCTGACAAGCATCGGTGCGGCAATCGGAGGTCGTAACCACGCCACGGTGCTCCACTCGTGCAAGGCGGTATCGAATCTCATTGAGACAGACAAGGTTTTCCGCCGTCAGGTTGAAGAGATCGAAAAGTTGGTTTTAGCGTAATAGCAAACCAACTTTTTTTTTGCATCCAACAATCGCCCCTCAAAAAAAATTCACCACATACACTCGGACTTGAAGATTTAATTCGTAACTTTGAGGTAAATTCCAACAAAGTTTATGGATCAGCCCAAAATCGAACGACTACTTCGACTGATGAAGTTGCTGACGGCAAATGTCACCTACTCGGTGGACGAGATTGCCGAGAGGCTCGGTATGTCACGCCGCACGATCTACCGTTATATCGACACCTTCCGCGATGCGGGCTTCCTAATTAAGAAGAGCGGCGACTGCATCCGTCTGGACAAGGAATCGCCTCATTTTAAGGATATTTCACAGCTGGTCCACTTCACCGAGGAGGAGGCTGCAATCCTCAAGAGCGCAATCGAAAACATTGACGACACTAACCTGCTCAAGCAAAATCTCAAGCGCAAACTCTACTCACTCTACGACAACAAGCTTCTGGCCAACACAGTGGTCAAAGGCAAGAATGCGACCAATGTTCATTCGTTACTCGATGCCATAGAGCAGAAGCGACAGGTGATTCTACACCGCTACCAATCGGGACACGGCGGCCAAGTTCGTGACCGTAGGGTAGAGCCCTTTGCCTTCACGACCAACTATGTGCAGGTGTGGTGCTTCGACCCCAAGGACTCCTCGTGCAAACTATTCAAGACCTCACGCATCGGCTCGGTGGAGATATTAGAGAAGGAGTGGCAGCACGAATCGGCTCACGTAGAGGCATTTATCGACATCTTCAGAATGAATGGCAAGGAGCGCACCCGTGTTCAACTCGAACTGGGATTGATGGCCTATAACCTACTTCTCGAGGAGTATCCGCTTGCCGAGCGCGATACTCGTCCCCTCGACAACAACCGCTGGCTGCTTAACACGGAGGTAGCCTCGATGTATGGAGTTGCCCGCTTTGTTGTGGGTCTGCTGGATGATATCCGCATTATCGACTCGCCCGAGCTGGAGGAGCACATAAACGCCTATCTGCGCAAATACTCAAAATAAATTCAAAAAAAATTGCGCAACCATAGTGTCGCACATCTCGAGTTTTTTAACTTTGCACCTGCCAGACCAGCGTAGAGTAGAGTGGCTCAAGAGAAATAGCGCGCAATAAGCCACACTCTATAGCTAAGATCTACCAAACTTCCCAGCCAACACAGACCGGGTAGTTTTTTTTACTTTTTTTGTAAAAATTTCGCACTCTCTTATTTTGTGTCACAAGTTGTCACAAAACCGCCGTTCCTTTGCAGTGTAAAATAGAAGTTAAACCTTAAAAACACTACAATTATGGGATCGGCTTACAAGATTAAATGCAAGCACTGCGGTACGCAGTTTGACCACTACGCAGGTAGCGATTATGGCAACACGATAATATGTGTCGGTTGCGAGAGTTTTATTGAGACCGAGACGGCAATACGCTGTCCGGCCTGCTTCAAGCGACTAAACAACACACCGGAGGAGTTCAACGAGCAAGTGGAGACGGTAATGTTATGGGACTAATCCTCGTTTTAGGTGCAATCATCAGCTCAGTGGCGATGCGCAGGTGTGGCAACCAAAATTGTGAAGAGTAGGGCTAAATTTCAAAAAACGGTGTAAAAATTGCATTTGTTGATATTTTTCTCTAACTTTGAGTGTTGAATTTACTTTTCGAAACGCTATGGCAAAACTATCACAGGGCGACCTTATCCCCGAGTTCCACTCGACAACGCAGGAGGGCGTGACATTCTCAAATGCCGACCTTGCGGGCAAGCGCACAATCCTCTACTTTTATCCAAAGGATAACACCTCGGGATGTACGCTGGAAGCCAAGAGTTTACGCGATGGCAAGGCCGAGTTGGCCGCGATGGGTTTTCAGATCGTGGGCGTAAGCCCCGACAGCGAGCGTTCGCACCAGAACTTCTGCGCCAAGCACGAGCTGAACTTCATCCTGCTGGCCGACACCGACCACAGCGTATGCGAGGCATTCGGAGTATGGGCCGAGAAGTCGATGTATGGCCGCAAGTATTGGGGCGTAGTGCGTACAACCTTCATCATCGATGAGGAGGGTCGCATCGAGAAGATTTTCGACAAGGTAGAGACCAAGAATCACTACCAGCAAATTATCAATTCGTACAAATAAAAAAAAGATAAAACTATGGCAGAAAAAGTACAAGTAAGCGCGGACAAACTGAAGGTTTTGAACGCGGTAATGGAGAAGATCGAGAAGGATTTCGGCAAGGGTTCAATTATGCGTATGAGCAGTGAAACGGTGACAGATGTACCCGTAATCCCCACAGGCTCAATCACCCTGGACAACGCACTCGGCGTGGGTGGATACCCCAAGGGTCGCGTAATCGAGATTTATGGTCCCGAGTCTTCGGGTAAGACCACACTGGCCATTCACGCCATCGCCGAGGCCCAAAAGGCTGGTGGTATTGCAGCATTCATCGATGCCGAGCACGCCTTCGACAGCTTCTATGCTCAAAAG
>JBGUTM010000232.1:0-2711 GCA_045133075.1 Alistipes sp.
CAAGGATCCGTTCATCCGCCCCGAGTATTACGACTGTGCACAGGGCCTCGATGAGACGATATATAACGCTTCGCAAGACTATGTGTACGTTACGGTTAAGGCTACGGATGAGACGGTGGGTACTATCGAGTATGCCGTCAAGCATCCGCTGACCTTCATCTCTTCGACCGCGGAGAATCATGGTAATTGGCTCTACAATAACAACCGTACCGACCTTTGGAGCGAGAATGGTCCCAAGGCTCTCTATGACCCCTGTCCTTACGGCTGGCGAGTACCTTCGGAGGATACCTTTGAGGTGCTGGATATTGCCGTAGCCGAGGATGAACTTCCTCTGGCCGAGGCCGAGAAACTCTTTGGTTGGGCTCTGACCGACAGCGGTAACGGCCAGAAGCATTTCTTCTCGGCTAACGGTTATCGTAGCTATCTGACCGGTGTTTTGACCAATATAAACTATCGTGACGAGTACCCCTATACCCCCAAACCGTGGGTGGGATACTATTGGACTGCCGGTATAGGCTCTACCGCAGCCCTCTCGACTGCGATGTTCTTCGACCTGAATACCAGCCGAGCAACCGTGAATGGATATAAGGCTGTCACCGACCAGAAGCGCGGCAATGCGATGCAGATTCGCTGCGTGAAGGATGAGTAGCGATCGACCATTAGCCACTGTCCGTTAGCCATTGGCTTTGAATTCTCTGAAAGAGATGTTTCGCGACATTATATATATATGGTGCGCAGTGGCACTGCTCATCTCTTGTGAGGGGGATGTAGGTGGTGTGCGTGCCTCGAAGGCCGAGGAACAATCTCAATCCACTACCCCGTCCGAGCAGCGTGTACGTCTGCTCTTTGCAGGTGATGCGATGTGCCACTCCCCGCAAATCACCGCTGCGCGACAGAGTGATGGCTCACTCGATTTTCGTGGCTCATTCTCGGCCGTAAAACCCTATTTCGACCGCGCAGATATCGCCGTGGTTAATCTCGAAACAACTATCTCTCCCGATACTAATTATTCGGGCTACCCCGCCTTCTCTTCGCCTGCGGAGTATGCCGAGGCGTTGGCCTGGGTGGGTGCAGATGTGGCTCTGCTTGCCAATAATCACTGCTGCGACCGCGGGGCGCGAGGCATACGTACAAGTGTTGCAACGCTCGGACGACTGGGTGTGGCTCATACGGGAGCCTTTGCTGATGTCGAGGATTATCAGCGTAATAATATCCTTCGCCTTGAACGTGACGGGGTACGCTTCGCATTGGTAAACTATACATACGGCACGAACGGTATTCCCGTGCCGACAACGTGTGTGGTAAATCTTATGGATACGGTGCGTATCGCCTCCGATTTGGCACGTGTACGTGAGGGCGTAGATTGTCTTATCGCCTGCCTGCATTGGGGCGAGGAGTATCGCCGCCAACCCTCGAACGAACAGCGCAGATTGGCAGAGTTTATGCATAGCCACGGGGTCGATATCGTTGTCGGCTCGCACCCTCACGTTGTACAACCAGCCACCACTGATGGCCAACGAGTGACGATATACTCGCTGGGAAACTTCGTGTCGAATCAGCGCAAACGCTTCTGCGATGGGGGCCTTATTGCCGAGGTCGAGGTTAGAAAGGGTGTGGATGGCAAGTGTCGATATTCGCTGAGGGTTACCCCTGTGTGGGTTGCGATGCCCGGGTACCGTATTTTGCCGCCAGAGAGAGCCTCGGAAGAGAAGTTGTGTGAGAGCCAATTTGCGGAATATGAGCAGTTTATGTGCGATACCGAACGGCTATTTGTCAAAGGGTTGAGGTGAGTATAAGTATTACTTATGGGCCTATAAAAAATGAGAATAGACTTTTTGATACAACTTATGATATTTTGTATTATCTTCGCATAGCGAAACAGAAAAACAATAATATAACACAACTTAAACAGAACAAAACTATGAAAAGCGTAAAAGGAACTTTGACTGAGAAAAATCTTTTGAAGGCATTTGCAGGCGAGAGCCAGGCTCGTACTCGCTACACATTCTTTGCGAGCGTAGCCAAGAAGGAGGGCTACGAACAGATTTCGGGCGTATTTGCCGAGACGGCCGATCAGGAGAAGGAGCACGCAAAGCGATTCTTCAAATATCTTGAGGGTGGTGATGTAGAGATTACCGCAACCTACCCCGCAGGCCGTATCGGTACCACCATCGAGAATCTGAAGGCTGCCGCTATGGGCGAGAACGAGGAGTGGGATGTACTCTATCCCGAGTTTGCGAAGGTCGCTGACGAAGAGGGTTTCCCCGAGATTGCACGCACATTCCGCAATATCGCCAAGGTTGAGGCCGAGCACGAGCGTCGCTACCTGAAGCTCTTGAGCCGTATTACCGATGGTAACTTCTTTGTTCGTGACGGCGAGATTTGGTGGCAGTGCCGCAACTGCGGATTTATCTATAAGGGCAATGAGGCTCCGATGGAGTGTCCCTCGTGCAACCACCCGCAGGCATACTTTGAGCCTATGAAGGATAACTATTAGTAGATTTGATATAATAGGAAGAGCCACCGAGAGGTGGCTTTTTCTATTTATATTAGGGAGGTTAATGCTTGCAGACGCACTAAAACCCACAAAACAAAACAACTGAAGCGGAAAGCTTCGGCTGTTGCTCAAAAGAGGTGATCCCGCTGGGATGGTCGGTTTCTGCGCCAGACGCGCACAGAAGGCACTTTTTCAGACTCACTCTGCACTCACT
>JBGUTM010000233.1:0-9273 GCA_045133075.1 Alistipes sp.
TTGTACCACAGAGCCTGAATCTCGACTGCATAGCCCGAACGCTGAAGTTGAGCCTTGCCATCAAGGGTGGTATTCATCCATGTTAGAGCCACATTCTCTGCCGCAGCCCATACCAGACCATTCTCGTGCAGCTGAACACGACCACCTATACCCGAACGATAAGCCTCCAGGATAGACTTCATCACCTCTCCATAGCGGTTCCAAATCTCCGTAGCGCCGAGGTGCTTCTCGAGATTTTGCAACGTCCAGAAGAACCAGAGCGGAGCATCAGCCTCATTATACGCCGAAGCCGAGCCTGCGAAGTCGCCATTACGCATATCGCGAATCATCGTGTCGAGAATCTCGATGCAATCCTCCTTATAACCCTGCTCGAGCGTAAGACCCGGCAGCGAGATGAAAGTGGTGCGACCATCCACACCGCTCCACGGATAACCTGCGATAACCTCTGTGCGATTCTCGGGGCGGCGAACTACGAACTGACGTGCCGAGTGGTGCAGACAGCTCAAGAAGTCGATCTTGTGAGTACGGCGGGCAATCGAAGCCTCGTAGAACTCACGGATACTGTTGGTCGAGGGCATCTCTTCGGTCGAGGCCGAGAAGATAACACTCTCTCCCTTCTTGATTTTGAGTTCGAAATAACCCGTAGTCATCAAATCCTCATAACCATTGTAACCGCGCTTGAGCTCCTGCTGATACTCTAAATCGTAGTACCAGTCGGGTGCGGAGATAAACTCCGCATCGGTGCGGTCGGTTTGCAGATAGAGCCACGGATAACTCTCATAGAGTCGGCACTTCACTCCACAGGGCACGGGATACGAACGTCCGTTGGCATCCATATTAGCCTTCGTAAGTGCGTGCTTGTCACGGAAGGCGAAGAAGGGACGCAGACGAAGCGTAGTCTCCGAGTGAGCGTCAAGCAGCGTGTAGCGAATCATCAACTGCGTGCGCTTGTGAATCCACAGCAACTCCTTTTGCAGAATCACACCACCCACACGATAGGTAATCGTGGGGCAGGGGGTGTACTTGAAATCGGTGATGTACTTGTGGCCGCGCGGCTCGTACACACCATTGAAGCGGTGCAGTGCGAGGTTAAACGACTGGTCATGCTGAACGATGGTCTCGTCAAGCGATGAGAGCAGAACGTGCGTGCGGTCGCTGTTGTCGATGGGTGCTACCATCAGGCCGTGATACTTGCGCGTATTACAGCAGACGATGGTCGTACTCATATAACCATTGCGACGGTCGGTAGCCAACATCTCGCGTTGCAGAGAGTATTCGAGGTTGCCGAGTTCGCCCTTGTCGAATGTAAGTGCTGACATATTTTTTTGAAATTTTGTTGTTTCTCCTTGTGAAATTATAAAAAAATCGGCGAAACGGCAAACATTTCGCCGATTTTTTATCAAACTATGCCCATTTTACCAACGCGAAGTCCATACGATGTGGCAATTTTGCGTTCTTCGGGAATATACGCAGTGCAACATCGAACATTCCGGTATTCTCGGGAACATAGTCCAGAGCGTAGGTTACCTGTGAGCCGGCAGCCTTCACGGGCTGCAACTCTACCGAGGTCTGTACATTAGCACCCTGACCAAACTCGATCTGCTTTGCCACTACCAGCTCAACGCCGATATCCGACTTGTGGAGGTTGGCAACATCGAGCGTAACCTCAAAGTGGTACGACTCGCCGACCATAATGGCCTCGGTGTCGATACAAGCTCGTTTAACATCCACCAACTTCACATTATCCCACGCTGCCGAAACCTTACGCTTCCAAGCTGCAATCTCGCGAGCCTCCTTGTAGTTGTCCGCAAGCAGAGCCTTCTTACGCAGGGCAAGCTTGTTGTAGAAACGCTCCTCGTAGTCGATGAGCATACGGTTGGTCGTGAAATTAGATGCGATATCCGCAATACAACTCTTGACCGATGCAACCCACTCGTGCGGGATGTTATCCTCGCCGCGGTTGTAGTATTTGGGAACGATCTCCTCCTCGATGGTGTTGTAGATCATCTCGGCATCGAGCTCATCCTGGAAGTGCTGGTCGGTGAAGGTTCGCTTCATCGGAAGTGCCCAGCCGGCACCCTCCTTGTAGCCCTCAACCCACCATCCATCAAGTACCGAGAACTGCATAACACCATTCATCACGCACTTCTCACCCGAAGTACCCGATGCCTCGAGGGGACGGGTCGGTGTGTTGAGCCATACATCCACACCCTGAACCATACGGCGAGCAAGCTCCATATCGTAGTTCTGCAGGAAGATAATCTTGCCCACGAACTCAGGCATTGCCGAAACCTCCACGATACGCTTAATCAGATCCTGACCCGGCTTATCGTTGGGGTGAGCCTTACCTGCGAAGATAAACTGTACGGGACGCTCCTTATTATTAACGATTGCCGACAGACGCTCGAGGTTAGTGAAGAGCAGGTATGCACGCTTGTAGGTCGCAAAGCGGCGTGCGAAACCGATGGTGAGTACATCCGGCTTGAGGCTCTCGGTAATCTGTACCATCTGGCGAGGCGACTCAAGACGAACCTTGCTCGGATCGCTATAACGCTCACAGATAGTCTTAATAAGACGCTTCTTCAGGAGCATACGCTCTGCCCAGAGCTCCTCATCTGCAATCTTGTGTACGCCCTGCCACTCGGGGATATTGTAGACGTGACCCTCGAATCCCTTCGGGAAGTACTTGGCATAGAGGCGGCGCAAGTTCGAAGCTGCCCAGGTCGGGAAGTGAACGCCGTTGGTTACGTAACCGATGTGCAGCTCATTCTTGAAGTATCCGGGCCACATATTGCCGAGGATATCCTTCGATACCTCGCCGTGGAGCCACGACACACCATTAACCTCCTGCGAAAGGTTGCAGGCGAGTACCGACATCGAGAACTTCTGATTCGGATCGTTGGGGTTGGTCTTACCGAGGTTGATAAACTGCTCCCAGGTAATCTTCAGCACATCGGGATAGTGCGACATATACTGACGAATCATCGACTCGGGGAATGCATCGTGACCTGCGGGTACCGGCGTATGGGTCGTAAAGAGCGAAGATGAGCGGATAACCTCCAGTGCCTCCGAGAACGACAGACGCTCACGGTCGATGAGGTTGCGGATACGCTCCAGACCGATAAATGCGGCGTGACCCTCGTTGCAGTGGTATACATCCTGCTTGATACCCATCTTCACCAGGGCGCGGATACCGCCGACACCAAGCAGCAACTCCTGCTTGAGGCGGTTCTCCCAATCGCCACCGTAGAGGTGGTGTGTAACCTGACGATCCTCGGGCAGGTTAGCCTCGTAGTCTGCATCGAGCAGGAAGAGGTCGGTACGACCTACCTGGCACTTCCATACGCGAGCCGAGATGTAACGGCCCGGGAATGCAACCTGAACGGTCACCCAGTTACCCTCCTCATCACGTACGGGCGAGATGGGCAACTTGAAGAAGTTCTGTGCCTCGTATGCAGCCTCCTGTGCACCCTGTGCCGAAAGACGCTGTGTGAAATATCCGTAGCGGTACAACAGACCTACGGCCGCCATCGGGGTATTCTTGTCCGAAGCCTCCTTGAGGTAGTCACCTGCAAGGATACCCAGACCTCCCGAGTAGATCTTGAGCGAAGAGTGCAGACCATACTCCATCGAGAAGTAGGCAATCTTCGGGCTCTTGGGGTCGGGCTGCTCCGACATATATGCTTTGTAATTTGCGTAGATAGCATCGAGCTTCTCGAGGAACTTCTGATCCTGCTCCAGCTCTTTCTGACGCTCTACCGAGAGTTTATCCAGAAGGACAATCGGGTTACGATCAACCTCTGCCCACAACTCCTTGTCGATAGACTCGAACAGGTCGCGGCCTCCCGAAGTCCAGCACCACCAGAGGTTGCGCGAGAGCTCCTCCAGAGGACGAAGACGAGCCGACAGACTCTTCTCGACCATCATGCGCTGCCAGGTGGGACGCTCCGAGATGAGCTGCTGGCGAACGAAGTTAATCTGCTCGTGTGTCGAACCTCCATCGCCGAGGATTGCACGGTTTGTGCGCGAGATCGAGTTCTCGACAGCCTTAGAGTAGGCATCCTCATACTTGGTGAAGAGGTTTGACCAGAGGGCACGCTTCGAAATCTCGAATGCTGCATTGCGCACCTCCTCAACTCTCTCGGGCGAGAGGGCTGCGAAGCGAATGATTGCATCTGCAATAGCATTTACAGCCTCCTTATCGTTGAAGTCGTTGCGCTCAACAACCACTACGCCGTCATTGCCACCCGACTTCTTAACCCACATACCGAAACCTGCCAGGGTCGAGGTAATGGTCGGCACCGAGAAGGCAATCGACTCGAGCGGAGTGTATCCCCACGGCTCATAGTACGATGCAAATACAGTCATATCCATACCTGCCAACATCTCGTAGTAGCTCTTGTTGAAGATGCCATCATTACCATTCAGGTAGGTCGGCACGAAGATAACCTTAACCTTCGACTCTGCACGGTCGAGATTGCTACCGTTAATCGACTGTGCAATCTGATCCCACGCTGCATTCTCGAGGGTATGGGTAGTATACTTATACTGGCTGGGATCGATAGCCTTCGACTTGTCGGCAAGATGTGCCTTCAGATCGAGACGTGCACCGGTAATTCCTGCCGGAACCATAACGTAAGCCAGAATCTCGCGATTGAGGTTTGCCGAAGCCTCGATGCGCTTGAGTGCATCAAAGAGCACATCGATACCCTTATTGCGGAACTCATAGCGACCGCTGGTACCGATGATGATGGGCTCCTGCTCAAACTTATGACCCAGACAAGCCTCTGCAACCTCGATCATAGCCTTACGAGCCTCTGCGCGCTTGTTATCGTACTCCTTGCCGGTCCAAACAAAGTCATTCTCAAAGCCGTTGGGTGTAACGCCATCAACCTCTTTACCGAGCAGATACTTGCACTCTGCGGCGGTGATGTCGCTCACGGTAAGAAAGGCATCGTGATACTTGGCAGCCATCTTCTCGATAGAGTGCTTGGCCATCACGTTGAACTGATATGCCAGGTCATCAGCATTGAACTTGGTCAAATCGTTGTAGAGGGGCAGACGATTGCCTGCGATGCAGCGACCGATAACGGTTGCGTGAGTGGTGAGCAGCGTTGCGATGTAGGGAGCCTGCTCACGCAGATAGAGACCACCCGAAGCTGTCATCCACTCGTGGAAGTGAGCTGCCACCTTATCGTTGGTGGTGCAGAAGTTCTCAACGAACGACTTGATGATTACACCGGCGATGCGACCGAAGAGTACGGGCTCAACATAGTCCCACTGTCCCGAGATCGAATCAACGTGATAGCTCTCCCAGAGATGCTTCAGAATCTCATCCTTCTGTGCGAAGAGCGAGGTGAAGTCTGCCAGGATGGCGATGGGTGAGCCCTCAATCTTCCATCGACCGATACGAACGCGAACGCCTGCCTCATAGAGAGACTGACGCCACTGCTTCATAAGATTTGCATCCTCCTCGAACTCGGGAGAGGTGCTATCGCCCGAAATGTCGGGGCCGATGACAATGTAGTGATCACCAAACTTCTCGCCGGCCGTCTTGGCCTTGGTGGCGATGACGGTGTGAATACCGCCAATTTTGTTGCATACCTCCCAACTCACCTCAAACAGGTAATCGGGGGCAAACTTTGTTTTGTTCATAGAAATATCCTTTTGTTTGTATATAAATTTCAGATTTTCAGCCGCAAAATTACTGCTTTTGGATTGATATACCAAACTTTTACAATCTTATTTTATAAATTTTTTTAATAAATTTAATAATTATTTAACATTCTACCTCGAAGAGGGCCTCAATAACCATATCCGAGATCATCATATGCGCTGGCGGAATAGATATTTTACCTCCATTTATCTCGACTGCCACACCCTCAAAGCGGCGACTTTCGGCCACAAGACGCTCGGCACGTTCTGCCCCAAATCGCTCGGCAACAGCGGCCAAGTCGATACCCTCAACTCGGCGCAACGAGGTCATAATCATCTCATTGTAATGATCCACATCCGACAATCGCTCCTGTCCGTATCGGCATTGCTCCACATACTCTACCACCGGCTGTTCGCACCAGCGGCGCACCTGTCCATTAAAGGAGTGGGCACCGGGGCCTATACCGAGATACTCCACGCCCAGCCAGTAGGACGAATTATGGCGCGAACGATAGCCCGGCAGGGCGTAGTTCGACACCTCATAGTGTTCGTATCCCGCCGCAGTCAATCGCTCGTGCAGCAGCGCAAACTCACGTTCGCTCTGCACCTCATCGACAGTTCGAAACTCCCCATGCTCTGCCATACGGCCAAATCGTGTTGCCGGTTCGATAGTCAAATGGTATGCCGAAATATGCTGTACGCCCAGCGATAGCATCTGCTCGATATCTCGTTCCAATCGCTCCGAGCCGAAGCCCTCAATGCCGAAGATTATGTCGGCAGTGATGTTCTCATAGCCTGCATCCTGTAGTCGTTTGACCGCATCGGCCGCATCGGAACCCGTATGGCGGCGATTCATCAGTCGCAACGCCCCATCATCGAAGGATTGCACACCCATGCTTATGCGGTTGATATCTGTTGCCCGCAGAGCCCCGACATACTCTGCCGTGATGTCATCGGGATTCATCTCGGCCGTGACCTCCACAACCTGCGAGATGTCGAAGAGCCGGCCCGCGTGATCGATAAATCGCTGTAACTCGGTGGGGTTTAGCAGCGATGGCGTTCCACCACCGAAATATATGGTCGCGATGTTACGCTCCGAAAGGAAATCGACCGAGGCCTCCAGCTCGCGGTGCATAGCCTCGATGGTTGCGGGCATAAGACGCAAATCGGCACATCTGTGAAAGTCGCAATATGCACAAATACGCTTGCAAAAAGGTATATGGAAATACAATCCCGCCATAGGGACAAATATACTCTTTTTTGCTCAAATATCAAAACAAAAAAGGGTAATTAAAAAGGCATCCCCACATCAAAGTCGGGATGCCTATACCTTACGTTATATATATATCGTCTAATGTTTGGCGTTGGCCACCTGCTCGGGGTTGTGCTTATACTTGAAGACAAGCGCAAAGACCACAGCCACAACCAGCGCATAAGCGGCGAAGATGAGCCAGGTTGTAGACCAGCCCTGCATCATCTCGACACCCTGCGAGCCGTTATAGACAAACTTATTGACTACGGCCTGCGCTCCGAGAGTACCGATGGTTGCGCCCACGCCGTTGGTCATCATCATAAAGAGGCCCTGTGCCGATGAGCGAATCTTCTCGTCAGTCTCGTTATTGACGAAGAGTGAGCCCGAGACATTGAAGAAGTCGAATGCCACACCATAGACAATCATCGAGAGGATGAACAACCACACACCGCTACCCGGATTACCCACACCGAAGAATCCGAAGCGCAACACCCACGCAAACATCGACATCAGCATCACGTTCTTGATACCGAAACGCTTCAGGCAGAATGGGATGAGCAGGATACAGAGGGTCTCCGACACCTGCGAGAGGGAAATGAGGATATTGGCGTGTTGAGCACCGAATGTCGAGGCGAACTCGGGTATCTTGCCAAAGTCGGTAATGAAGGGGTTTGCGAAGCCGTTGGTAATCTGCAACGACACGCCCAGCAACATCGAGAAGATGAAGAATATAGCCATCTTCTTCTGCTTGAAGAGTGCGAAGGCCTTCAGGCCGAGGGCCTCGGCGATGTCGGTGGAGCCGCTGGTCTTATTCACGGGGCACTTGGGCAGGGTCATCGAGTAGAGGCCCAGCACAAGGCCGAGGGCGGCGCACTGGAGGAATTGGTAGGCTGTAGATTGGAAGCCAGCGATGTCGCAACACCACATTGCACAGATAAATCCCACGGTACCCCATACGCGGATGGGGGGAAATGCCTTGACGGTATCGAGGCCGGCCTGCTCGAGTGCGCTATATGCCACCGAATTTGAAAGGGCGATGGTCGGCATATAGAAGGCAACGCTCAGGGTGTAGAGAGTAAAGAGGGTTGCGAACTCGACCTGCTCGGCAGAGATAGCGTAGTATCCTGCGGCAACCATAAAGGCAGCGGCGAGGAGGTGACAACCTCCGAGGACTTTTTGAGCCTCGATCCACTTATCGGCAACGATGCCGACCAGTGCGGGCATAAACAGGGATACGATACCCTGCACGGCGTAGAAGATGCCGATTTGTGCTCCAAGTCCGATACCTGCGAGGTATGTACCCATCGAGGTAAGATAAGAACCCCAGACTGCATATTGCAGGAAGTTCATAGCCGTAAGGCGTAATTTCACGTTCATATTGGTTAAATTTTAGGTAAAAATCACATAATTTTTAGCAAATATACAAATTTTTCGCATTTTTCTTTGCAGATGAAAAAATATGTTCTACTTTTGCACTCGCAAACCAACATTGGGCTATGGTGTAATGGTAACACTACAGATTCTGGTCCTGTCATTCTAGGTTCGAATCCTGGTAGCCCAACATCGTCCGCAGGCGAGCGACCAAAACAAGGCGCCGTTCGAAGAACGGACAAAAAGAGGAAAGAGGCGTGTGAGTTCACTCACAAACGCCTCTTTCTTTTTTTTTGCACTCTATTGAGTGGTGCGCCTTGTTTTGGTCCGAGCCGCCACAGATGAAACGAGGCGAAAGCGGAGCGTGCCTCGTAACATCGTCTGGAGAGGAGTTCGAGGCGAAAGCGGAGCAGGCCTCGTAACATCGTTTGGAGAGGACTTCGAGGCGAAAGCGGAGCAGGCCTCGTAACATCGTTTGGAGAGGACCCACGAAAGGTGTGATAAAATTTCACACACCCTCAAACCCCTTAAACTCCTTAAATCCCCAACTCTCCCTAACCTCTCTCAACCCAAACATCTACCCCCAAAAAGTTTATGTGGTAAACTTTCGTAGTTTAGCGTTAAATTCCTATCTTTGCTATGATAAACCGAAAACAACTTAAAATTTAATACTATGAAAAGAGTCATAACAACACAAAATGCCCCCGCGGCGGTAGGCCCCTACTCGCAGGCGGTCGAGGCGAACGGAACTCTCTACATCTCGGGCCAGCTGCCCGTAAACCCCGCCACAGGTACTATGCCCGAGACCATCGAAGAGCAGACACGCCAATCGTTGGCCAACGTAAATGCAATCCTCACCGAGGCGGGCTATACGTTTGCGGATGTGGTGAAGACCACCGTTCTGCTGGCCGACATCGCCGACTTTAAGGCTATGAACGGAGTATATGCCGAGCACTTCTCGGAGCCCTTCCCTGCGCGAGTATGCTTCCAGGTGG
>JBGUTM010000234.1:0-4834 GCA_045133075.1 Alistipes sp.
TTCTTGAGGAATGTTGCCGAGTAGCGACCTCCGAACTCATCGGTCGAACCTGTAGGATAGTTAGCCGGATTTTTATCATAGTCGGCCTTCAGACGATAGGCCTTCTTGAATCGCTGGAAGCCTCGGTTATTCCAGTCGATACAGTAGATCGTTGTAGCAAAGCCTCCCAAAACGATTGGCACACGCCAATAGCTCTTATTATAAATCTGACCGGCTCCCGGACATATTACCGAGAGGGTTGTGGCCCGCTTGACACTCGAGACATCGTTGGTCTTATAGTTTATCGCCGCATCACCGATAAAGTAGAGATACGAGGCGATGGTAAGGCCGAGATATATCTGCTGACGGGTATTGCTACGCACCATATTTCGTTGCAGATGATCAAGTTCGGGTGTACGCGAAAGGCCCTTATTGGTCATCGCATCAAACTCGCGTTTGAGTGGTTTGTATCGGCTGTTCTCATAGATAAACATTCCCAGACTCGCTCCGAAGGTTGAGTAGAGTATCGGCAGTTTCCAATACTGCTTATTATATATCTGTCCATATCCTGGCAGCACGGCTGCCGCCCAGCACACCTTCGACAGACCCATCGAGTCGGTCAGCAGAGGCTTGAGTTTACGTTTTTTCTTCTTGAGCGAATCGGCCCCTAAAGAGTCGGCACCGGCCAGCGTGTCGAGCGACTTACCCTTCAACGAGTCGAGCACAAGCGAGTCTCGTTGAAGCGAGTCGGCACCGAGCAGACCCAAACACACCCTCAACGAATCGGGCATATTGCGGCGTAAGGACTCGACAATGGCTGCACGTCTGCGCAACGAGTCAGGCACACCCGCACGTGAGAGCGAATCCATAACCACCGAATCGACCTTAATGCTCTCGATGTCGAGCGAATCGACCATCTTGGCGAGTGCTGCGGAGTCGAGTTGCAGGGGTTGTGGCGACATATCGCGTTTCAGGGTATCGGGCTTCTGCATCAGACCACCCTTGATGATTTGACGCGGACCGCGATAGCGTTGCTGTGCCGAGCCTACGCTCCACACCATCGCCAACACGACCGAGATAACCGCTATTTTAACCCATCTGCACATCCGCATAGTCGATTAAGCCTTTTTGAATCGTTCGATAAAACGCTCAATATCCTTATCGTCATCGAAGCCGATGACAATCTTACCGCCACCATTCTTGCCGCGCTTAATGCTGATATCCTGCGAGAAGAACTTCTCAAGTTGCTCCACCAGACGCATATACGCCTCGGGGAACTCCTCGTCACCCACCGCGACAACACTCTTCACACTACCCTCGGTGAGCGAACGCACCAGAGCCTCCACCTGTCGTACCGACAAATCCCTCTTCACGCACTTGCGCAGCAGAGAGGTCTGCTTCTTACCCTCCGCACCGGCGATAGCCTTGGCGTGACCCATCGAAATCACACCCTCCTTGAGAGCCAGCTGCACCTCATCGGGCAACTTCAGCAAACGCATATAGTTCGAGATTGTCGAACGCTTCATACCCACCTTCTCGGCCAGGGCATCCTGCGTCAGACCACACTCCTCAACCAGACGCTGCAGACTCAAAGCTATCTCGATGGCGTTCAAATCCTGACGTTGCACATTCTCGACCAGGGCCATAGCGTGCAGGTTGGTATCGTCCACCTCGCGGATATATGCGGGCAACACCTCCACCCCTGCCAGCTGTGCGGCACGCCAGCGGCGCTCACCGCTGATGATGATGTAGAGGCCATCGGCGGTCGGCTTGACCGTCACAGGCTGAATCACGCCGAGTGTACGAATCGAGTCAGCCAACTCTGCGAGGGCCTCCTGATCAAAGTCACGGCGAGGCTGTGTCGGGTTGGGGATAATCTCTTTTACGGCAATCTCTGCCATCTGCGACATCGGCTTGGCCTTCACCACGGGAGTCTCACCACCGAAGATGGCATCCAGACCACGTCCTAAACCTTTCTGTTTCATATCTCTTCTATTCGTTTTGTTTCTTCTTACGGTTACGCTTCAGGAACTCCTTGGCAAGGTTCAGGTAGTTCACCGCACCCGTAGCCGAAGCATCGTAGAGCATAATCGGCTTTCCGTGCGAGGGTGCCTCACCCAAACGGATATTTCGCTGAATTATTGTATCGAAGGCGAGCGGACCGAAGTGTTCGCGCACCTCGTTAGCCACCTGATTATTCAGTCGGTTACGCATATACATCGTCATCACGAAGCCCTCAATCTCGAGTGCAGGATTTAGGCCTCCCTTGATTTTACGAATCGTGTTAAGCAGCTTGCTCAAACCCTCGAGTGCAAGGTATTCGCACTGCACCGGAATAAGCACCGAGTCGGCAGCCGTCAGGATATTGACGGTCGTATAGCCCAACGAAGGCGAGCAGTCGATGAATATGTAGTCGAACTTATCGCGCACCTGGTCGATGATGCCCTTGATGACGTGGTGAGCATTCTCCATCGCCGGCAGTTCGGTATCGGCAGCCACAAGGTCGATACTCGAGGGGAGAATCCACAGATTCTTAACATCGGGGCTCTTGACAATAACCTCCGAAGCACTCTTCTCGCCGGTGATGCACTCGTATATACCCTCCATATTGATATCGAGGCCCAGGCCCGAGGTTGCATTTGCCTGCGGGTCGGCATCGAGCAACAACACCTTCTTGCCCAGCAGGGCGATTGATGCCGAGAGGTTTATCGCGGTGGTGGTTTTGCCCACACCACCCTTTTGATTGGCGAGAGCCACGACTTTTGCCATAGTGTTTATCTTTTTATTCGTTCATTAAGGGGACAAATTTAATAAAATTAAATTGATTTTCGTCTTTTGTCGAAGAAAATGGCTATATTTGACCTCCGAAAGAGAGAAAATATCAGTTTTATGGCAGAAACAACAGAGGGCAGAGTGGCAAACCGCGGATTTGGATTATTCCCTAATGTGCTCGATTTTATAGTGATGGCAATGTGGGTCTTCGCAGCCCAGATTTTAGTCACCTATCTGTGCGGTCTGTGCGGAATGGAGTTCCCCGACACAGCCCTTGCCAGCAGCCCCGATGACCAGATATCGCTACTCGCACAACTCGCCACAGCCCAATCACTTGCAATCATCTACCCTATCTCGATGATACTCTCCATCGGAGGTATCCTACTCTATGGACGTCTGCGTGGCAGTGTACGCAAAAACATAGCCCACTCGAAGGTCGGTTTTGACCCCTCGCGACTGCTCGGCCTGTTCCTGCTGATGGTGGCCGTACAGATAGCCCTCGAGCCACTGACAATGCTGATGCCCGATGCGCCTCAGGTGGTCGGCCGAGGCTTCTTTACGATACTCGTATCAATTGTTTTCGCACCCATCTTTGAGGAGATTCTCTGTCGCGGCATCATCCTCGAAGCCTACCGCTCGAAGCACGGAATATGGGCCGGATGGATATGCTCCTCGCTATTCTTCGGAGTGATTCACGGAGCGATAACGACAATGGTAAGTGCCTCGATTCTCGGCCTTATCCTGGGATATGCCTACATCCGCTCAAACTCGATATTCGCAGTGATAATTCTCCACGCTCTCAATAACAGTTTGGCTCTGGCCCTGATGGCTTTTAACCTGGGCAACAGCACCTTCCGCGATGTACTAGCTTCGGACGAAGTCTATTGGTTAGTGTGGTCGGCAGCCATTGTGATTGTCGCCATCGGCGCGATGACAATGGTTCGAAATATGCGCAAAATAGCCATTGGCGGCTGATGTCCAATGGCTATTGGGTAATGGGCTATTTAATGAGGTTATCCAGCCTCTGGTAGATACTTGCTCGCAGGCTGCGCAATCGGCCAATCTCCTCCTGATTACTACGTTTGACAAACTGGCACGTTCCGATAAATTTCCACAACAGGCGCACATAGTTCCAAGCCAGCACAAACATAAAGGGGAAGGCGACCAGATACCCCAATGCCCACCAATGTCCGAGGAACACCCACAGCAACACCACCGGCAGAATCAGACACAGGGGCACCGAGACGAAGACGCTGACACCAACGTGGAACGAAGAGTTGAACATATGATCCTTGATAAGACGCTTAAGGAATATCTTCGGAATCAAGAACAGCAATCCCGTAGGTATAATCGAAATAAGGAATAGTGGGAAGAGGGTCAGCAGCCCCAGGGCACGTAGCAACACCGCCGGCCACTTGGGGTTGTGAATGAATAGCCAGTCGCGGATATGGAGCTTCTCAACACCTAAAGCATATCGAGTCGTATCGTCATATATCTGCTCCATCTGCTCGGGGTGCTCATCGTAGGCCTTTTGCAGGGCCGAGACGAGCTTCTGGTCGGAGCGCAGGCGCGAGGGGAGGTAGTTGAACTTATAGCCGTGCTCGATGGCATACTTGCGGCCATATCCCGTCTCTCGCAGGAAGTCTATCTGGTCGTAGTGCTCCAAATCATCAATATGCAACATCATCTCCTTAATCTTCTCGCGAACGATAGCGTTAATCTCCGTCATCGTGGCACGAGGCTCGGCCTTATATTTTTCGTAGTACGGCATCAACGATATGGGCTCGCCAAAGCGAATCATCATATCGGTACGTGCGTGGAAATAGTTGGAATAGTGGTTACACGATGGCAGCACCATCACATCACGTTCGAAATTAAACTTCTCGGCAGCCTCGAGGGCGATACGCAGATAGCCTATCTTGAAGTTGCCGAGCCAACGCTTGTCCTGGTGGTCGGCCTCGGGGAAGAGCATCAGGGTTTCGCCATCGCAAAGTGCCTGACCTGCAGCGTCAAAGGTCTCGCGATTCTTGTTTATTGCCGAGTAGCCTTCGTGGCTCATTCGGTAGGCAGGCAGAAGCCCGAG